>JBEEKW010000053.1:0-13920 GCA_041168485.1 Verrucomicrobiota bacterium | reverse complement strand
CGAAACCTTCGGCCATGGTCATCAGCGGCGGACGGTCCAGCCGGCGCCCTTCTCGAGCGTCGCGATGACCACGCCGAGGGCTTGATTGGTTTCTTCGTCGGTGAGCGTGCGGGCCGCATGGCGCCAGCGAATCTCGAAGGCGAGACTGCGGTGGCCTTCGGGGAGACCGGGACCCGTGAAGACGTCGAAACAGTTAACCGACTCCAGGACAAACTCCTTACCGGCGGCCTTGGAGGCGCCTTGGCGGACGCGGCTTTCGACTTCCGCTGCGGCGACGTCGACCGGGACGATGACCGCGACGTCCTTCGTGACAGGCGGGAAGGACGAGAACGCTTCGAAGCGAGGAATCTTGCGGGCTTCGGCGAAGGCCGAGCGCGGGAAGTAGACTTCGCCCGCGATGACGGAGCTCTTCAGGCCGAGGGAACGCGTCCAGCGGAGGTCAAGGACGCCACAGGCGCCTTCCGCGGCGCGGCCACGGTCGACGAGAGCGGCGGCGTGGTCGGCCTGCCAGAGACCACCGGTAGCGGCGGCGAACGAGAGACGAATCGCAGCAACACCAGCGAGGGCGGCGACATCCTGCAGGAGGCGCTTGGCACGGAGGGCATCGAAGGCTTCGCGGGACTTCCAGGAACGCGTCACCGGTTCGGCGACAATCGCGAAGGCGACGGAAATGAATTCGCGCACCGTGCCATCGGCCTGCGGACGGAAGACCGTACCGACTTCGAAGAGACCGTGTGGATCGGCGTGCACCGAGAGATTGAGCGCGAGCGCACCGGCAAGGCCAGGGACGAGCGACGCACGGAGGTGTGTCTGCTCGGCCGTCAACGGATTATCCATCGCGACCAAGGCGGCCTTATCGGCGCCGAGCGTGCGTTCGAGTTCTGCGGCGTCGCGGAGCGAGTAGTGGCAGCACTCCGTGAAACCGGCACCGACGAGGCGGGCCGAGACTTCGCGGGTGAAGACGGACGTCAGCGCATCTTCGTCGCCCGGGAGCGGGGCGATGGGACGGCCAGCGGGCACCTTATCGGTACCGTGGATACGGATGAACTCTTCGACCAGATCGATCGGACGGGTCACGTCGGAGCGGAACGAAGGCACCAGTACCGAGAAACCAGTGGCGGAAGCCTTCACCGTGAAGCCCAGGCGAGCGAAGGCCGCGGAGACATCGGCGTCGGCGATGGGCGTGCCGAGCTTCGCGGCAACGTAGCCGGCAGGAAGTTCGATCATCACGTCGGCACGCGGCGGCTTACCTACGGCGACAGCGGGACCCGCCACGTGGGCGCCGGCGAGTTCGATGAGAAGATCCGTGGCGAGGCGCGAGGCGAGCTCGACGCCGGCCGGATCCACGTCACGGGCAAAGCGATGGGAAGAGTCGGTCGAGACGCCGATGCGGCGGGCGACGCGGCGAATCTCGCCGGGGCGGAACCACGCGGCTTCGAGGAGGATTTCGGTCGTCGAGTCGGTCACGCCGGAATCGACGCCACCCATCACGCCGGCGACGACGAGTGGACGCTGGGCGTCGGCGATAACGCAGACGCCGGTCTCGAGCTTCACCTTCTTACCGTCGAGCAGGACGATCTCTTCGCCTTCGCGAGCTGGGCGGGCTTCGATGCCTTCGGAAACCTTCTTCGCATCGAACGCGTGGAGCGGCTGGCCGAGTTCGAGGAGCACCCAGTTCGTGATATCGACCACGTTGTTGATCGGGCGGAGACCGGCGGCCTCGAGGTCGCGACGGAGCCATTCCGGGCTCGGGCCGACCTTCACGTTCTTCAGCGTGCGAAGCGTGTAGTAAGGGCAGAACTCGGAGGACGAACGGACGAACTTCACCGCATCACCCGCGGAAGGGGCGGCGGCAAGGCCGGCAGGCGTCTTCACCGTGAGCGGCTTCAGCGTCAGGCCGAGAGCGGCGGCGAGGTCGCGGGCGACGCCACGGATGCCGAGGCAATCACCGCGGTTAGGAGTGACCGAAATTTCGAGCACCGTGTCCGGCGCACCGAAAAGGGAATTGAGCGGCGTGCCGAGGGCAGGCTGGCGCGGCGTGAGGATGAGCAGACCGTCCTCCCCTTTGCCGAGGCCGAGTTCTTCGGAGGAACACATCATACCCGCCGAGTCGACGTCACGGAGTTTCGAGACCGAGATGGTGAAACCGCTCGGCATCACCGTGCCCGGGAGAGCGACCGGGACGCGGTCACCCGTCTTGAAGTTCTTCGCACCGCAGACGATCTGGCGGATCTCGCCATCGCCCACGTCGACCTGACAGACACTGAGACGATCGGCCTTCGGGTGCTTGTCGAAAGACTTGATCTCACCGACCACCACGAGGGGCAGCGGGGCGAGACCGAAGGTCGTGACCGACTCCACCTCGAGGCCGAGCATCGGGAGGGCTTCCGCGACGCGCTCGGCGGTGACGCCGGCGAGGTCGAGGTGACGGGAGAGGGCTTGGAAAGAGACTTTCATGACTTAGGCGAACTGGCGCAGGAAGCGCGTGTCGTTGTTGTAGAAGAGGCGGATGTCGTCGATCCCGTGGACCAGCATCGTGATGCGTTCGAGGCCGAGGCCGAAGGCGAGGCCCGACCATTCCTGCGGGTCGAGACCGCAGAGTTCGAGTACCTTTGGGTCGACGAGACCGCAGCCCATAATTTCCAGCCAGCGATTGGAGAGGCGACCCAGGTTAGGCGAGCGGAGGTCCATCTCGAAGGACGGTTCCGTGAATGGGAAGAACGACGGGCGCAGGCGAATCTCGGCATCGGCGCCGAAGGTTTCCTTGACGAAGAAGTCGAGCACACCGCGGAGATCGGCGAGCGTCACGTTGCGGTCGATCCAAAGCCCTTCGACCTGGTGGAAGTTGGCGGAGTGCGTCGCGTCGACCGCGTCGCGGCGGAAGCAGCGGCCTGGGGCGACGATGCGGAACGGCGGCTTGCGCGAGAGCATCGTGCGGACCTGCACGCTGGACGTATGCGTGCGGAGAAGGATTGCTTCGTCGGCCTTACGGGGCGCATCGGCGGAGCGGAACGCCTTCGGCATGTAGAGTGTATCCTGCATATCGCGAGCCGGGTGATCGGCCGGTGTATTAAGGGCGTCGAAGCAATGCCACTCCGTCTCGACCTCGGGGCCGTCGGCGACGACGAAGCCCAGCTTACGGAAGGAGGCGAGAATGCGTTCGCGGGTGCGGGAGAGCGGATGGAGCGAACCCGCTGGAGCATCGGGGCTCGGGAGGGTCGGGTCGATGGACGCGCCGAGGGCGGCGGCGATTTCGGCGTTCTCGACCTTGACCAGGAGAGCGGCGAGGAGTTCCTCGACGGACTTCTTCGCCTCGTTGATGAGCTTACCCACGACCGGGCGTTCTTCCTTCGAAAGGGTGGCCATCCCCTTCATCACCTGGGTCAGGGAGCCATTGGGGCCGACGACGCGCGCCTTGAAGGCTTCGAGCTCGGCGCGGGTGGCGACGGCGGAGGCTTCCTGGGTGGCGGCGGCGACGAGTTGGGCGAGCTGCTGCTGCATGGGTTGATTTGTGCGTTGGAGGGGATAATCGGCAAGCGAAAGCACCGTAAAACAAAGAAGCCCCGGAGGGCCGGGGCTTCGTGAAGGGACGTTAAGTCGTCTTAGACGAGCGCGGCCTGGGCCTTCTTGACGATCGCTTCAAAAGCGGGGGCGTCATGGATGGCCAGTTCACTCAGATTCTTACGGTCCATCGTGATGTTGGCCTTTTTCAGACCAGCGATCAGACGGCTGTAGGAAATGCCGAGGGGACGGCAGGCGGCGTTGAGACGCACGATCCAAAGCTGACGGAACGTCGACTTGTTCTTGCGGCGGTCGCGATAAGCGAACTTCTGCGCGCGCTGAACGGCCTCGAGGGCGTAGACGTACAGACGGGATTTGTTTCCGAAGTAGCCCTTAGCGGCTTTAATCGCGCGCTTCTTTCGGGCCTTGGTGGCCGGGCCATTGGTTGCTCTAGGCATGTTGGTATTTGGTTTTGGTTTTGGTTAGATGGCCTCGGGGTCGCCTTAATGAACACCCGTTCGGCCAAAAAGTGGATCGCCGGTTTAGGCGAAAGGCATGCTGGCCAGCATCTTCTTCTCGAAGCCGGAGTCGACGCGCTTGGACTTGTTAGCACGGCGGCGCTGCTTGCGGGACTTGGAGCTCAACAGGTGGCGGCCGTTAGGGGAACGACGCATCACTTTGCCGGTACCGGTCACCTTGAAGCGCTTAGAGACTGACTTGCGGGTCTTTTGCATGGCGGAAAGGGTCGGAACAAAGGGCGTCCGGGGGGACTTGTAAAGGGGAAAGGGCCGAGGGAGCGGAGATGGGCTCACTTTCTAGCGGGCGGCGGATCGGGCTGGCCGTTTGACAATCTGGGCCAAGCCCACTCCCCTGCCTTGTAACCAAACCTAAAAACCATGCTTTCCCTAGGAAAAAAGCCTAAGCTGACCTTCAAAGTAGACGCGCTAGTGGACGGCAAGGCCGTCAATGGGCCGTTTGCCTCCCTTCTGGACGGTCCGACCATCGTTTCCGTTTACATGCGCAACAACACGTCCGCCTGCGATAAACAGGCCGCCGAGATGGATAAAAATGAGAAAGCCATTGTCAGACAAGGGTTTAGGATGATTGCCGTCTCCCGGGACACGTGTGCCTCCCACAGCAAGTACGCCGCCAAGCACGGTTATAAGTTCACCCTGGTTTCGGACCCGGAAGACCTCTTCTCCAAGGCCCTAGATGCCATCGTCGAAAAGTCCATGTACGGGAAGAAGTACCTCGGACCTCTCCGGGCCGCCTACCTTTTCAACGGCGATGGCAAACTCGTCGGCATCGTCCCCAAGGTCGAAGCCGCCGAGCACGGCAAGCAACTCCTGGAAGCGATCGCGGCGGCGAAGTAAGCTGACGGCGCAGGCGGTGCGGCGTTGATAATCGGTGCTTGAACCATCGGCGACAAACGGGGAGTTTATCGGCCAGACACCTCGCAGTACCTAATGCCTTCGCCCTATCGTCCTAAAAGTCCCCGCCCGAAGAACAACGCGGGACAGAATCGCGGTAACTTCCGCAAAGAAGACAAAGGTCCGAAGCGTAACGACCGCATCCGTGCGACCGAAGTGCGCGTCATCTCTCCCAAGGGCGAGATGATGGGCGTCATGCCCACGCAGCAGGCGCTCGACCTCGCCCGTGAATTCGGTGTCGACCTCATCGAAATCGCCGCGACCGCCGTTCCGCCCGTCTGCAAACTTCAGGAATACGGCAAATACCTCTACGAGGAAGCCAAGAAGAATAAGCACCAGAAGACCGCGACCAAAGTTAAGGAAATCAAACTGCGCCCGCGTATCGACGTGCACGACCTCTTCATCAAGGTCCGCCGCGCCGAGAACTTCCTCTTCCACGGTCACAAGATCAAGCTGTTGCTCCAGTATCGCTACCGCGAGCTCGAGCATCCGGAGATTGGTATCGCCACCATCACCAAGGCTATCGAGGCCCTCTCGCACATCAGCACGCGCGACAACGAGCCCAAGCGGAGCGGCCGCGCAATCGTCGTCGGCCTCACCCCCGTTCAGCAGAATAAGCGCAAGCTCGTGCACAACGAGACTCCAGGTGAAGAAGACGGCGAAGACGACTCCTCCGTAGACAACGGCGAGAACGACGCCGAATAAGAACGTGCGGCGCTTCGCAGCGATACTTCTGCTGCTCGGCGTCGGCGCGATGCTATCGGCGGCCTCGACCGATTATTACCTCGGAGAGTCGGTGCGACAACTCGGCCTGCGCGATGCTTCGCGCCAGGCGAGCGATGGCCGCAGCTCCGAACGCTATGTCTCACGCACGGGTATCTCGCTCTACGCGGAATACAGCAAAGACTTCGTCTTGGTCGATGGCGTGAAGGTGTTGCTCGACGACGCGGTGGGCTCGCAACGCGGCCACCTCACCCTCTCCAAACGAGACTACGATAAAGTCTTTGTGCCGCTTTTCTGGGAGCTGCCCAAGGACCCGGTCCGACGCATTCTCATCGACCCCGGTCACGGCGGCAAGGACACCGGGAAGGTCAGCGGTGCATTTAAGTACACCGAGAAGGTGGCTACGCTCGATACCGCTGCTCGCCTGAAGATCCTACTCGAAAAGCAGGGCTTCGAGGTCGTATTCACCCGCACCAAGGACGTCTTCCTGGACCTCGATGACCGCGCCGCCATGGCCACGTCCCTCAAGGCCGACCTCTTCATCAGTCTACACTATAACGCTGGGCCCACCGGGGACACCACCGCCGACGGCATCGAGACCTACTGCCTCACCCCGGCTGGCCAGCGGTCGACTAACGCTGGCAAAGCCAAGTCGACCACCGGCGCCGAACCCGGGAACCGCTTCGACACTGCCAATATGGCGCTCGCATGGGGCATCCAGCGGCGCTTGGTGAAGAGCACGGGTGCCGACGATCGCGGCGTCCGACGCGCCCGCTTCGCCGTCCTCCGCACCCTGTCCTGTCCGGGCGTCCTCATCGAAGGCGGATTTATGTCGAGCCGCAAGGAAGCTGCCCTGATCGCCGACGCGGCCTATCGTCAGAAGATCGCCGAGGCCGTGGCGGCCGGTATCGTGGATTACGTGGTCCGGGCCCGTCCGGCCGCTAAATAAGCCAGGGCGGGCGGACTGCCGTCTTTTCCCCAAAATCCGCTTGCCAACTGGTCTGGCGGACGGTTCGTTAGACCTTCCTATCGGCCCGCTGGCATGTGTCAGCGGACCCTCCGACGGGAAACCAAAAAACCAACCAAACCCTGGAAACGTCCTCCGCGACGGCCAGGACAAACAGTCAAAACAACATGAGCCTAATGGAAAAACTGCTCGCCGAGTCCAATTTCGGCGCGCTCAAGCAACACTCCGTGATCAACGCCACGGTCACAGAAATCCGCGAAGACAAGTTCGTCGTCGTGGATATCAACGGCAAGTCCGAGGGTTTCATCCCCCAGGGCGAATTCCCCGACATGGCCGAAGTCCAGGTCGGCATGCAGCTCGAGGTCTACCTCGAGAAGCTTGAGAACAAGGACGGCACCCCGACCGTCTCCTACGATCGCGCCCTCCAAATCCGGAAGTGGGAAAGCATCGAAGCCAATTGCCAGGAAGGCTCCATCGTCCAGGGCCGCGTCAAGTCCATCGTCAAGGGAGGCCTCATCGTCTCCGTCGGCGTCGACGCTTTCATGCCTTCCTCCCAGATCGACGTCAATCCCCCCAAGAACCTCGAACAGTTCGTGGGCCAGACCTTCGACTTCAAGATCATCAAGATCAACAAGGAGAAGAAGAACCTCGTCGTCTCCCGTCGCGAACTCATCGAAGAACAGCGCGGCGAAAGCCGTCGCAAGCTCCTCGAGGAGGTCAAGCCCGGCGTCATCCGCCGTGGCGTCGTCAAGAACATCACCGACTACGGCGCGTTCGTGGACCTCGACGGTCTCGACGGCCTGCTGCACGTAACCGACATGTCCTGGGGCCGCATCGGCCACCCGAGCGAAGTCGTCAAGGTCGGCGAAGAAATCACCGTCATGGTCGTCGAAGTCGATCGCGAGCGCGAACGCGTCTCCCTCGGCCTCAAGCAGACCCAGCCCAATCCTTGGGAAGGTATCGAGAAGCGCTACCCCGTCGGCCAGAAGGTCCACGGCAAGGTCGTCAACCTCGTCGCCTACGGTGCGTTCGTTGAGATCGAAGGCGGCGTCGAAGGCCTCGTCCACGTGTCCGAGCTCTCCTGGACCAAGCGCGTCCAGAAGCCGTCTGACATCCTCAAGGTCGGCCAGGAAGTCGACGCGGTCATCCTCAACTTCAACAAGGAAGAACAGAAGATCTCGCTCGGCATCCGCCAGCTCGAAACCAATCCGTGGGAAAAGGTCCGCCACAACTACCCCGTGGGCGCTCGCGTCCGCGGCAAGGTGCGCAACCTCACCAACTACGGTGCGTTCGTCGAACTGGAAGATGGCATCGACGGCATGGTGCACGTGTCCGACATGAGCTGGACCCGCCGCATCAACAATCCGGCCGAAGTCATGAAGAAGGGCGACGACGTGGAAGCCATCGTGCTCGACGTGGATGTCGACCAGCAGCGCATCTCCCTGGGCGTCAAGCAGACCCAGACCGATCCGTGGAGCGAAATCGACCGCAAGTACCGCATCGGCGACCTCGTCAATGGCAAGGTCTCCAAGATCGCGAACTTCGGTGCCTTCATCGAACTGTCCGACGAAATCGACGGCCTCGTGCACGTCTCCCAGCTCGCCGAACAGCGCGTTGAGAACGTCAAGGACGTCGTCAAGGTCGGTCAGGACGTCACCGCTCGCGTCATCAAGATCGACAAGGAAGACCGTCGCATCGGTCTCTCGATCAAGGCCGCGAACTACGACGCCGAACGCCTCCAGGCCGAAATCAGCAGCTACGACCGCATCAAGGGACCGTCCACTGGCGGCGCCCCGGCCCCCTCGGCTGGCGGTTCGTCCTCCTCGTCGTCGGGCAGCGGAGACTTCAACAGTCTCGGCGACCTCCTCGACAAGGCCGGCAACTAAGCTGTCCTTCGCAGGACCCAAACAGACCCCGGGCAACCGGGGTCTTTTTTTGTGCCCAATCCCAGGCGGCGCGACTAACTTGACGCCATGGTCCCGTTCCAAGGATACGGCCGGCTGACGCGCAGCACCACGCTGGCGCTGCTGGCGACCTTAGCCGTTCTGGTGGCGGGGTGGACGGGACTACTTAAAGACAATACCCTCAAGGCCATCGAGACCGGCTGCCAAATCTACGTGCTCTTGCGCGTGATGCGCGCCCGCATCTCGCCGGCCTACCTGCTGCTGTGGGGTCCGCTGACCTGGTTCTTCCCCATTCCCAGCGCCTTGGTCCTCTTTCTCTTTGGCGGCCGAAAGCACTCCTCCCTCGCCGACGCCAAGAAGGAAGTGAACCGCGTCGCTTGGCGTCTGAGTGACGAGCCGGACTTCGGCGGCAATCGCTTCCACCTCCTCGGCGACCGCCATGGCCAGGACACCTTTGGGGAATTGCGCCGACAAATCAAAGGTGCCAAGCGACGCATCAGCCTCTCGACCTACATCCTCAGCGACGATGCCGTCGGCCGGGAGATCGTAAACCTCCTGACCGCCCGGGCCAAAGAAGGCATCGAGGTCCGCCTACTCGTCGACGCCATCGGTAGCTTCGGTATCCCGCTGCGCCTCTGCCGCCCACTCCGCCGCGCCGGCGGCAAGGTCGCCCGCTTCAACCCCGCCCTGCCGATGCAAGGCAAGGGCTCGGCCAACTGGCGTAACCACCGCAAGATCGCGGTCTTCGACGGCACTTCCGCCATCATCGGTGGACAGAACCTCGGCTTACGCTACATGGGCGACAGGCCCTCGAACCGACGTTTCCGTGACTGTTCCTTCCTCATCGAAGGGCCGACCGCGGCCGCCATCGAGCGCGTCTTCTTCGCCGACTGGTGCCAGGCCACCGATGAGACCCCGATGAGTTTCGCGACGCAGCTGCGCGAGCGCTCGCCCCATGTCGGCCCAGCACGCGTCGAAGTCATCTCCTCCGGACCCGACTGCGAAGGCGACCCCCTGTGGGAGACCTACGTGAAGCTGTTCTCCAACTGCAAGCGATCGATCACGGTCGTGACGCCCTACTTCATACCCGACCGCACGCTCTTCACCCTACTGGTCACCGCCGCCCATGCCGGCCGGCACGTGAAGATCATGGTGCCGCGCCGCTCGGATCATCGCCTCCTTGACCTCGCCCGCCGCTGGTACCTGCGCACCCTGCGCGAGGCCGGCGCGGAGATCCACTTCTTCAAGCCGGATGTGCTCCACGCCAAGCTCGTGATTGTCGACGAAGAGCATCTGGTCGTCGGCTCGGCGAACCTCGATATGCGTTCGCTCTTCCTGAACTACGAGATCGGCGCGGTCGTGCGCGACCCCGCGGCAGTGGCCGAAGTCGGCGCGCTCATCGCGGGCTGGGAGACGGAATCGACGCGCTACACCGAAGACCTCTACCGCCGCAGCCGCACCCTGACCGGCCGGATTATCGAAGCGGTCTCAAAGGTGATCTCACCGCTCCTCTGATCAGCCTAGGAAGGCGTGCAGGCGAACTGTCAGCCCGGTGTCGGGCAAGAGGAAGCCGTCGTGTCCCGCATCCGTCACGACCTCATGATAGGCCGCATTGACGCCGACCGCGGTAGCCGCGGCGAGGAGCATACGCAGCTCACTCGTCGGATACAGCCAGTCACTGGAGAAGCCGATCGCGAGTACATCCGGACCGTCCTGCGCGAAGAGCGTGCCAGAGGAAGCGCGGGCGGTCATATCAAAGCGATCGACGGCGCGGGTGATGCGCAGCCAGCTATTGGCATCGAAGCGCTGGACGAACGAATTACCCTGATGTTCGAGGTAGCTTTCGACCTGCCAGTGCACGGCATCGCCGGCGCCAGCGCCCGGAACCTTGGCGCGACCGAACTTCTGCTCAAACGATGCGGAAGAAAGGTAGCTGATGTGCGCGATCATCCGGCCGATAGCCAAGCCTGAGTCGGGACCTTCGCCGGGGACGTAATGACCACCGCGGAAATTAGGGTCGCGCTCGACGCAGGCGCGCGAGACGGCGTTAAGCGCGATCGCCATGGGCGACTGGCTCAGGCCAGCGGCAAGCACCGCAATGCGGCCGACCTCGGCCTGGTAGTCGGCGCACCAGATGAGGGCCTGCATGCCACCCATCGATCCACCGACGACGGCATGGAGCTTGGCGATACCGAGATGACGGACCAATAAGCGCTGGGCGCGGACGATGTCGCCAAGGGTGATTTCCGGGAAATAACCGCCATACGGCTTACCGGTGCGGGGGTCCGTCGAGAGTGGCCCGGTCGAACCGCGGCAGCCGCCGATACAATTCACTCCGATGACGAAGAAGCGGTTCGTGTCGATGGCCTTGCCTGGCCCGACGAAGCAATCCCACCAGCCAGGCTTGCGGTCCTCGGCCGAGTAGCGTCCGGCCACATGGTGGTCTCCACTCAGGGCGTGGGGGACTAGGATCGCGTTCGACTTGTCAGGCAGCAGAGTTCCGTAGGTCTCATAGCGGAGCGTCAAGGACGGCAGTTCTCCGCCCAACTCGAGTTTGAACGGCTCGGCCGAGACGAAGTCGCGGAACGAGACCGGGCAGAGCTCGCGAGCGGAGGTCGGATTAGCCGGACGGTCGGACATGGACTCATCCAGCCAAACCAGACCCGGGCGGGAGGCAAGTGGCCATTCGTTGTTGCCTCGTCATAAACGACCCCAAACCTACGGGACATGTCCCAAGGCCACCGCCATGAGGAAGGATGCTGCGGGGAGGGCTCCGATGGTCGCATTGAAGCGGCTGTCCTCCGCATGAAGGAGAAGGCCATGCGGGTTACGTCCCCTCGGTTGGTTATGCTCAAGATCCTCGCGGCCGCCAAACACCCCCTCAGCGCGGAACAGGTCCATGAAGCGGCCGGCGACGACAAGCTGGACCTCGTCACGGTCTATCGGAGTCTCGGCGCGATGGACGACGCCGGCATCGTCCAGCGTCACCCGCTCGAGCGTGGCCGCAGCCTCTACGCCCTCGTCTCGCCCGGACACCACCATCACCATGTCATCTGTCGTCGTTGTGGTCGGATTGACCGACTGCCTGGTTGCGACACCTCGCGCCTCGAAGCCGCCGCCCGGACCAAGGGCTATGCCGAACTGACCCATATCATGGAGATCTACGGCATCTGCCCAGCCTGCACCCAATCTTCCCATGTCTGACTTCCCTCGCACCGCTTTTCTCCTCGGAGCCGGCCTCGGCACGCGCCTGCGTCCGCTCACCGAAAACTGCCCCAAGCCCCTGCTGCCAATCGGCGGACGGCCGATGATCGCCCAAGCGATGGACAAGCTCCATGCCGCAGGCACGCGCCGTTTCATCATCAACACACACCACTGCCCTGAAGCCTGGACGCTGGTCTTCCCTTCCGGTCGCTTCGGCGACGCGGAAGTGAAGCTCGTGCATGAGCCCGTGCTACTCGAGACCGGCGGCGGCCTCGCGAACATCGCCGGCCTGCTCGGTGAAGACGACAAGGACCTCATCATTTGGAACGGCGATATCCTCTCTGGCTGCGACATCGCCGCAGCCTACGCGCACCACCGTACCAACGGCGGCGCAGCGACGCTCGTCGTCCGCGAACAGGGCCCGAATCGTAACGTCCGCATCACCGACGAAGGTTTCGTGACCGATATGCGCGACCGCCTCGGCAAGGCCGACCCCTCCTACCAGTACACCGGTATCTGCGTTGTCACCAAGGCCTTCGTCCAAGGCGTTCCCGCGACAATCGAATCGCTGGTCGAACATTTCCTCCGCCGCCTCCAAGCCGAACCCAACAGCGTCCAAGGTTTCCTCGATGCCTCGGCGAGCTGGCACGACCTCGGCACCGTCGAGGAATATCAGGCCGTGAAGGCTGAGCACGAAAAGCCCGTGCGCGGGGCAATCTCCCCGGCCGACGCCGCCAAGGCGCACGGCTACCAGCTCGCCGCTGGCGGTGAAGTCCTCAAGGGCGGCTCCGGCCGCAAGTTCCACCGCATGCGCAACGCTTCCGGCGAGTCCTCTGTGCTATGCGTCTACGATGATTCGCGCGCTGAGAACCAGCTCTATGGCGCCATCGCGGGCGTGCTGCGCGACAAGATCGGCGTTCAGGTCCCGCAGGTGCTCAGCGAAGACAAGGCCGCCGGCGTGCTCATCCTCGAAGACCTTGGTGACGCCGACCTCTGGTCACTCGCCCAGGGTCCCGAATTCCCGTGGGCGCCCGTCGCCTCGGCCCTCGAACAGGTGGCCGGCATCCATCGCCTCGGCGTCGACGCCTTCGCCGGTTCCGGCGTCACGTTGATGGAGGCGTTCGGTCCAAACCTCTACCAATGGGAGCGCCAATATTTCCAAGACAACGCGCTCGGCGGCCGCAAGCCTGACCGGGCCATCGCCGATGAGATGGCCTCACTCGCCAAAGAACTCATGGGCCAGCCTGTCGTCACGATTCATCGCGACTTCCAGTCGCAGAACATCATGGTGCGCGACAATTCCGCCTGGCTCATCGACCTGCAGGGACTCCGCCACGGCTGCATGTTCTACGACTTCGCCTCGCTCGCCTTCGACCCTTACCTCACACGCAACGATATGGACCTTTGGCGCATCGAGATTGAGGACCATGCGCGTGAAGTCTCCGACTGGAAGGGTTCCAGCGACGAATTCTCCTACCTCTTCCACGTCGCCGCAACGCAGCGCCTGCTGCAGGCCTGCGGCGCCTACGGCTTCCTCGGTCATAAGAAGGGCCGTCCGGAATACCTCGCACACCTGCCGCAGGGCCTTCGCAACCTGACAATCGCCGCCTCCCTCTGCGGGAAGCGACGCATCGCCAAGCTGGCAGAAGAACTCGCGGGCGCGCCGGTAAAGGTCAGCCGTTGACCTTATCGTCGAGGAAGCGGACGACCTCGTCTTCGGTCATGCGGACCTGCTCCAGCGTGTCGCGGTCGCGGACCGTGACGCCGGCGCCCTTCTCGATCGTCTCGAAGTCGATTGTGATGCCGTAAGGCGTACCGATCTCGTCCTGGCGACGGTAACGGCGACCAATGGCTCCGGCAGCGTCGTAGAAACTTGTTCTTCACTAGGGGGAAAATCGCGGCCTTAAAGGGCGCGATGCGGGCCGGCAGTCGGAGAACGATGCGCTTCTCGCCTTCAATTTCGTCCTCATGATAGGCCGTAGTGAGGAGGGCCAGGAAGACGCGGTCGACGCCGACGGAAGGCTCGATGACGTGCGGGATGTAGCGGGTCTTGGCCACTTCGTCGAACCAATCGAGTTTCTGGCCCGAGACATTGCTGTGCTGGGTTAGATCGAAGTCGCCGCGGGCGGCAACGCCCTGGAGCTCCTGCACGCCGAAAGGGAACTCGAACATGATGTCCGTGGTACCCTTC
>JBEEKW010000052.1:0-26885 GCA_041168485.1 Verrucomicrobiota bacterium | reverse complement strand
CGCGGCGTTGCAGACGACGCCCTTCTTTTTCGTCAGCAATCTGTTCGACTCGTCCTGCGTTTGACGTTTGCCGGGCACCCCGTCCGGCGAGAACCACTCCTCCTTGCCGCAGGCAGTTATCTGACCCTCTTTAGCGCCATACTGGCGACATAGATGGGCAGAGAGCGCTTTCGGTGCGCCCGGCCAATCTTGCTGCTGCTCGGTCTTGAGCACGACTCTCGCCGCCGATGAGGCGAGCAGATAGACCCGATAGTCCGCCTGCACCAGACACTCAAGCAGGCGCAGGGCGTAGGGGGCGTAGGTGCGCGTGGGAGAAAGGAGGGCCTGGCCGACGGTCAGGGTCGAGCCGGGGAGGGCGTCCGTCAAGCGATGGGGGCCGCAGTAGGCCAGCTCGGCCGGGGTAGCCTTGTCGTAGGTTTCAGGATACTTCTCCGCGTAGTACTTCGAAAGGAGCTCGTGGCGGGCGCTGGTCAGGCCGTTGGAGCCGATGCCGCTATTCTCAGCGGTTTCGTAATGGGCACGTCCATGGGAGGCGATACCGACGATGACGAGGCCTGGGACGACGCGCGCAGCGTCCACAACTTCATGGCGGTTGAGAATCGCGGTCGCGGTAGAATCGACGGTCAGCGTGGGCGTGAGGTCGCCGACGTCCGCCGTCTCGCCGCCGCCAGAGGTGATGCCAAAGCCCTGCGCGCGCAGCATGGCGAGCACGTCTTCGGTGCCGTTGATGAGCTCCGCGAGGATTGCGCCCGGGATGGCCTTGGCGTTGCGGTTGATCGTCGAGGAGAGGATGACGCCCTTGGTCACGCCGACGCAGAGGAGGTCGTCGATGTTCATGACGATGCTGTCCTGCGCGATGCCACGGAAGACGGAGGCATCGCCGGTCTCCTTCCACCAGAGATAAGCCAGCAAGGCCTTGGTGCCGGAGCCATCCGAATGCGTGACGACGCACTTGCTGTCGTCGCCGGTAAGATTGTCGGCGACGATCTTGCAGAAGGCCTGCGGGAAGAGGCCGGGGTCGAGGCGGTCGACGGCGGCGTGCACTTCGCTCTTGGAGGCGGAGACGCCCCGGGCCGCGTATCGGCCGGAATCAGAGGAGGGCTTGCTTTCGTGCGCCATGACTCTTGCGTGCATATCTCCGACCCTGCTATTCGGTCAACGCCCTTCTCCCTCGTGCTGCAACTCTTCCTCCACTTTCCCTGGCTTCGCCGCCTCTCCTCGGCGTTGATCGGGCTTTTGCTCGGCGTCGCGCTCGTCGCCGCTTGGGGCTGGTGGAATGCACGGAGCCTCCGCGCCCTGGCCGACGATCTCCGTCGGGCTTACGAAACGCATGACGCGATCGCCATGGAGCAACTCTTTTGCTGGGACGGTGTCGACGCCGCCACCCGCGGTCGTATCCGTTTCGTCATCCTGCAGGAGCACGAGCTGCCGGTCGAGTCGGTCACGGTCCGCCCGCTCACCGCTTTTGATCGGCAGGTCAGCCCGGGTCTCCGTCCGAACCTGACGCCTGCCGGCACCATCGAGGTGACCTTCGCCACCACGGACCGCCTCTCAGCTGCCTATCTGGCCGGCCGTGACGGCTTTCGCCATCGGTTGATCGTCATGCTGCCCGCGAACTGACGCGGATTCTTGACAGACGCCCGCCGTCTTCCAATTAATCAGAGCCTATGGCCGACAAGAACGACAAGCGTCCCGAAAGCGTCCCGGGCAAATTCTACGTGGATTCACAGTGCATCGATTGCGACCTCTGCCGCGAGACTGCCCCGAAATCCTTCGTTCGCCAGGACGATGGCGGCTATTCCTACGTCTTCGCCCAGCCGACCGACCAGGAAGGCATCGACAAGTGTATGGAAGCCCTCGAGGGCTGCCCAGTCGACGCCATCGGTAAGGACGGCGAATAATCGCTCTGGCGATTCCCTCGAAAGCCCCGGACCTCCGGGGCTTTTTGTTTGGGGGACGCCGTGACTTCGCCACACTTCCAAGCATGGGCGTCAAAATCTCCTGCGAATACCTCGGCGACCTCCGCGTGCGCGCCACCCATGGTCCCTCCGGTACCGTGCTGCACACCGACGCGCCCGTCGACAACCACGGCAAGGGCGAGTCGTTCTCGCCGACCGATCTCACCGCGACTTCGCTGGCGACCTGCATCATGACGATCCTCGGCATCCAAGCCAAGGGACTCGAACTCGATTTCCGCGGCCTGCGTGTCGACGTCGAGAAACACATGACCGCTCAGCCGCCCCGCCGTATCGCGAAGCTCGAGGCCACGATCCACATGCCTGCCGGCATCGCCGAAGACCTGCGCGATCGACTCATCCGCGCCGCCAACGCCTGCCCGGTAAAACAGTCGCTCCACCCCGACGTCGAGATCGCCCTGGTTTGGATTTGGTAGGGACGTGATTGCCATCACGTCCGTTCGCGTCCGCAGGTGTGACATCAACGAGGCTAGCTAAGACCCGAAAAGGGTGACAGGTGACGGCCCCCGGGGAATCAGCCCCTCAGGGATTGGCATCTCGGCCATCGGCCATCGGAATCCTGCGGCCGGCTCCCGAGCGGCCGACGCCTGAACTCCCGGATCCCGCGCCTGTCACCCGTCACCTGAAATTGAATCCCCCCGCCAACCATCCGGTCTCCGGTTTCCCCTTGAGTGAATGCCCATTCCTACCAACCCCAACCCCTTCAATCGCCTTTGCACGGCAACTTCGTCTTTCCCCGTGCCTTTATTGCGCCCCGCTCTTGCCAACTGGCCCACTGGTCAACGGGTCAACTAACGATGCATCCCAATGCGCTACTACCACTTCCTCTTCTTATGCCCGGCCACCGCATAATACGTCAGATACAGATAACAAGGGAGTAGGATCCAGTACCCACTCCGCGCGGAGTATTCGTCCGCCAGCCAACCGTAACCGAGCGGGATGAGCGCGTTACCGCAGAGGCCCATGATCATGAGCGAGGCGCCGGTCTTGGTGAAGCGGCCAAGGCCGTCGAGCGCGAGCGGCCAGATGCCAGCCCAAGTGAGCGAGTTGGAGAGGCCGAGCAACGTGATGCACCAGAGCGAGATATCGGCGTTCAATCCGAAGAGCATCAGCTTACCTGGCGCGAACAGCACGCCGAGCGTGGCGACCACGCCGAGCGTGGTGCAGAGCCGCAGCGCCGTCACTTGCGAGAGGTACCGCGGGATGAGGGACAGCCCCAGTATATAGCCAATGATCATCCCTCCCAGTACGCAGCCAGGCAGAATCTTCGCGGCGGCGAGCGGGATGCCCATCGTGTCCGCGTACCCGATGATGGTATCGACCGCTACGGTCTGCGTGCCGACATGGAGGAAGATACCGAGCGCGCCGAGGATGAGGTGCGGGAATTGCAGGATGCCGGTTTTGTCGGCGTTGGCTTCGGCGACCTCGGCGGTCTCATGTTCGGTGTCGATCTCGGGGAGCGGCGACAAGCGGACAAGAAACCCGAGCACGAGGAGCGCCGCGCCGACCCATGCGTAGGGGACGACAACGCGGCGGATGAGTTCGTCAAGCGCGGCGGCTTTCTCGGCCGGCGCCATGGTCGCGAGGCTCGCGAAGAGATCGGTGTCGGTGACTTTGAACACCACGGCGGCAAAGACAATCGGCGCGAGGATCCCCGCACCTTTGTTGCAGATCCCCATCACGCAGATGCGGCGCGCGGCGGTCTCCTTGGAACCAAGGATGGTTATATAAGGATTCGCCGCCGTCTGCAGGATGGCCAGGCCGGCGCCGAGCGTGAACAGGCCGCCGAGGAAAAGGCCGTACGTCCGCGTCATCGCCGCCGGGATGAAAAGGAAGGCGCCTACCGCCATGACCCAGAAGCCGATCATCATCCCGCGCTTGAAACCGGTGCGTTTCAGCATGTGGGCGGCCGGCATCGAGAAAACGAGGTACGAGATATAGAAAGCGAATGTGACCAGGTACGCTTCGAAGTGCGTCAGCTCGCACCCAATCTTGAAGTAGGGGATGAGGATCGCGTTCACCCACGACACGAAGCCGAAGATGAAGAACAGCACCGCGATGATCGCAATCGAGACGCGCGTCTGCCCAGGCGTCAGGTCGCGGGCATGGATAGGGGCGGAACTCATGCGCGGGGTGACGTCAGCCTGCCGTCCTTGCAGGCATGGGCAATAAAAAGACCCCGGTTTTCCGGGGTCTTTGGGTTAGGCGATGAAGCCGGGTTCAGGCCGAGCAACCGCAACCGCCGGAACCGCAGCCGCCTTGCTTCTGGGCAACGGGCTGTTCGGTGGAGCAGCAACCGCCAGCCGACGCGCCTTCTTCAGAGGAACAGCAGCCGCCTTCGGAGGAGGCCTCGCCGGTAGAGCAGCAACCGCCTTCGGAAGAGGCTTCGCCGGAACCACAACCGCCGCCGCCACAGCAACCACCCGACTGGTGAGGGTGGCCGTGGGAGAGTTCGGTGAGTTCGGCCGCGCGGACGGACACAACCTTGATATCAAAATGCAGGGTCTTACCAGCAAGCTCATGGTTGCCGTCGAGGGTGACTTCTTCGCCTTCGATCTTCTTGATCGTGAGGACGCGCATACCGAGATTGGTCTCAGCGTGGAAACGCATGCCGATCTGCGGCGTGTTGGCGCCGAAGGCGTTGAGCGGGACTAGCTGGAGGAGCTTATCGCTGTATTCGCCGTAGCCGAGCTGCGGCGGGACGAGGACGCTCTTGGTGTCGCCGGCGACGAGGCCGTCGACGCCCTGCTCGAGGCCGGGGATGATGTTCTGGGCGCCGTGGAGATACTCCATCGGGCCGCGATCGCCGGAGGCGTCGATGATGTTGCCCTGGTCGTCCTTCAGGGTGTATTCGATGGCGACGACGGTTTCTTTGGCTACGCGCATGGTGATGAGGAGCGTTGAGCCTAGGGCTAAACCAACCCGAAGCAAGGCGGCAGGTATCTAAACCTTGACCGACCTAGCGGGGGCGGCTTCCCTAATCCTCCTGCTGTTTGGGGCCGTAGCTCAGTTGGTAGAGCGCGTCGTTCGCAATGACGAGGCCGTGAGTTCGAACCTCATCGGCTCCACCAGCAGGCCTCCGGCTCAGGCCGCGGGCGGGGCGTCTTCTTCTTCGCCGTCCGGCTTGCGGACGCCGCCGGTGATTTTCTCGATTTTCTCCAGGGCATCGGAGCCTTGAGCGACACCCAGTGCCAGCACTTCGCGCCCTTGGGGGCGGACGCGATCTTCGTAGCTGCCGATGGCGCTGTTGAAGGCGTCCACGGCCGAGGACAGGCCGCGGCGCGCCTTGGTGAAGTGCGTCATGAATGTCACGACGCGTTCGTAGAGCACGGCGGCTTCGTTGGCAATCTGCGCGGAGTTCGCCGCTTGCTTGTGCTGCTGCCAGGTCAGGTTGATGGCCGAGAGGAAGCCCATCAGCGTGGCGGGCGTGGCGAGTAGGATGCCCTCGTTGCCGGCGTCGATGATGAGGTCGTTGTCTCCTTCGAGCGCGGTGCTGAGGAGGGATTCGGCTGGCAGGAACAGGATGACCTTATCGAAGGCCTTGCGTTCGGCCTTGGCCTGAGCGGCCGGATAGTTACGAGCGGCGAGGGCCTTGATCGTGGCCCGAAGCTTGGCGGCGTGGGCCTTGACGAGCTCCTTGCGATTGGGTGCGGCCTGGTTGGCTAGCGCGACGTCGAACTCCGGCACCTTGGAGTCGATGATGACGCAGCGGTTCTCCGGCAGGTTGATGATCAGGTCGGGGCGGGTATCGTCCTGGGAGGACTGCTCCGTGAAGTCGCAAAGAGAGCTCAGGCCGGCGGCTTCGACGACGCGGCGCAGCGTCTGTTCGCCCCACTTCCCGCGATGCTGCGAAGATTTGAGGACAGAGGTGAAGTCGTTGGTGCTCGCCGCCAGGAGGTTCGTGGCTTCGCCGATTTGCTTCATCTGCGCGTTGACCGCAGCGATGGCTTCACCTTGCCCGTTGAGGCCCTGCTGCATCGCGTTACGGTAGCTTTCTAGGGCGGTGTTGATCTGGGCGAACAGCGGCTCCACTCGGGTGGAGACCTCCTTGGTGACGTCGGGCGCCATGCCCTTGAGCACGTCCGCGCTGGTCTTTTCGAACGTGATGCGGAGGTCGGCCAGCGCCTTGTTGTAGCGGGCTTCGGCTTCGGCTTGGGCCTTGGCGTTGTCGGCGCGCAGCTGCTCGATGGCGCGCCCATTAGCCTGCTGGGCTTCGGTGAGCTGCTGGGCGGCGGCGTTACGGGCTGACTCGGCTCCGGAAGCGCGCGCCTGGGCGTCGGCCTTGGCGTTACGTTCGCGTTCGGCGGCGGCGTTCGCTTCGCCGAGCTGACGGCGCAGGTCGACGATGAGCAACTCGCTGCCGTTGTCACCGACCGTCGAGCCGGTGGATTTGAAGAAGGCGAGGTACGCGAGGACACCGAGTACCGCGAGGAGGAGGCTGATTTGGACGAAGGTTTCCATCTGGTTTCTTTTAGGAAAGACACTCTGCCCGGCCGCGGGCCTTCCGCAACTTATCCTCGCGGGTCGCCTTCGATCGCGATCGCGTTGCCGAGTTCCCAAGCGGCTTCGTACGCGGCCACGTAGTCGGGCGATGACCAAGCGGGCGAGGCCGCCTCGCCGCCGAGGCCGGCAATGAAGCCGTAGCGGATACCGTGCGAGATGCGCCGGCGCCGCGGGTTCTCCCGCTGATTACTCCACTCGAGCGCGCGGGTGAAAGCTTCATCCGGAATGGGCGAGACGACCGACCGACCGACTTGCCAGGCGACGACGCCCGCGTGGTCAAGGTCGCTGACCTTCCGGCCAAGCACCAACGACATCGGCACGGGGCCGTTCTGGCGGCCGGCTTCGATTTGGCCTTGGACCTGCAATCTCAGGGCAACCTGCCAGCGCTCTTCGACGGTCAGGAGGCCGTAGTCGTAATCTGGATCGTCTGCGGCCGTGTCCCGCAGCTCGGCCTTGGCATAGCGCCGCCACTTGGCTAACCAGACTTTCCATTCGTCGGTTCCACGGAGGGGGGGCTTGCCCAGCCAGTCGGGGAGGTCTTCGCGCATCGATAAAGAGGGTCTTTTGTGACTCATATGCCATCTTTTGGGTGCCTGGCAAGAAAAAGGTGAAATCTTGTTCACTAAAATAGGGTCTGCCCCTTATCCCTCATGGGGTTAACTCCCAAAATAACCGCACAAAAATGGATTTTTCGTCGAACTATTCCTTAGGTTTGGTGTTATCCAAGTCATACCCCTTATTCCAGTGAACAGCATCCATTCGACCCAACGAAAAGGTCGGGCCACCTTGCCCCTTTTCTATCTGCTTGCCGCCGCCGCCTTGGCGCCGACCTCGAGCTTCGCGCAGGCCGCTCCAGCCCCTGCCGCGGCGCCCGCCGCCGCCCCGGCTCCGGTCGCTGGCGTCGTCGCCGCCGTCCCGCTCCCGGGGCTCAGCGGCTCCGACCAAGTCGGTCCGGTCATCCTGCGCGATGAGACCATCGCCCAGGTCCTTGACCTGATGCAGCGCTGGACGGGCAAATCCATCCTCCGTCCGCAGGCCCTCCCGGCCAGCGTCTACACGCTCTCGCTCCCGGCTTCGATCACCCGCGATGAAGCGCTCCTCGCCATCGAGACGCTGCTCAACCTCAACGGCATCGCCGTCATCCAGCAGGGCGACAAGTTCCTGAAGGTCGTCCCGAACCTCGTCGCGAAGGCTGAGTCACCCACGCTGCTCACGGGCTCGACCCTCGAGCTTCCGCCCAGCGGCCGCATCGCCACCAAGATCTACACGCTCAAGCACGCCAACGCCCAGGAGTTCATCACGCAGATTATCTCGAGCCTCAACACGACCCTCGCCTCGCCGCCCGTTTACTTCGGCCGGAACAACGCTTTCCTGATCACTGACTCGATCACGAACCTCCAGAAGATCGAGAACCTCGTCGTTCAGCTCGACCGCCCCCAGCTCGACCTCGTCGTGACCAAGAGCTACACGCTCAAGAACGCGATGGCCACCGACTTGGTCAATAAACTCACGGCGATGCTCCGCACCCAGGCGGTCGCCTCCGGCGGCGCACCTTTCCGCCTCAGCACGGGTACGACCTTCCTCGCCGACGAGCGCACCAACCGCGTCCTCCTCATGGGCTCGGCCGACCAGCATGACTTCTTCGATAAGCTGATCGACACGCTCGACCAGAAATCCAACCCAAACACGAAGACGGACGTAATATTCCTGCGCCATGCCGACGCCCAGCAGGTCGCGACGCTCGTCACCTCCCTCGTCACCGGACAGACCACCGCCGCCGCCCGCGCCGGCAATACGGTTCGCAGCACGACGCTCAATCGCACCCCGACCCCTGTCGCCCCTGTCGCCCCTGTCGCCGGCGCCGCCGGTGCCACCACCTCCCAGATGGGCGCCGACGAGTTCAGCAGCAACCTCACCGTTCTCCCCGACGTCCGCAGCAACTCGGTCGTGGTCTCGGGCACCAACGATGACCTTCGCCTCCTTCATGACCTGATTGATAAGGTCGACATCGTCCTCCCGCAGGTCCGTATCGAAGTCGTCATCGCTGAAGTGAAGCTCTCCGACAACGAGAGCAACGGCTTCAGTACCCTCGGGCTCACGGTGCTCAACGGTAAGCTCGTCGGCATCGGCGGTTCGGGCGCCGGCCTGTCCTCAACACCGGCCAGACCATCGTGAATCCGGCCCAGGGCGCCCTCGGCGCTAACAACAGCCTGAGCGCCACGATCGGCCTCGTCACCACGCCGCGCAAGGGCGACCTGAAGATCCTCTCGGTCCCGGCCATCACGACGACCCATAATAAGGAAGCGACGCTCTTCGTCGGCGAATCCCGTCCGGTTATCACGGGCTCGACGGTCGCCGCCACCACGGGCCAAATCACCTCCACGGTCTCGCAGCGCGATATCGGTATCACGCTTAAGGTGCTCCCGCTCATCGGTAAGGACGGCGCCGTTCAATTACAGATTTCGCAGTCGGTCGAAGACATCCTCGGTTCGACTATCCTGGATGGCAACGACCAGCCCATCATCGGCCGTCGTACGACTGATTCCTACGTGAGCGCGATGAGCGGCGAGATCGTCGTCCTCGGCGGCCTCCAGCGTACGGTGACCACGAAGTCCACTACGCGCCTCGGCCCGATCCCGATCATCGGCGATATCTTCGGCTCCTCGACCAACCTCGAAGAGAAGCAGGAGCTGGTCATCTTCCTCCGCCCGTACGTGCTCAATAGCTCGGCCGTCGATAACCTCGACGCCCTCGGCCGAGTCTCCAACAGCGCCAACGGCCCTGAGGTGAAGAAGATTATCGATAACGTCCCCGGCAAGGCGACCGCCGCCCCGGCCGCCCCTGACAAGAAGTAACATGCTGACCGTCGACCGGCACGGACTGCCCTCGGCTCTGGCCGAGCGCCTGACCGACGAAGTGCGTGCTTCGTTCGCGGAAACCCCGCGCGAAGGTCGCTTCAAGTTCCTCGCGCAGGCACTCAATCTCGACGAGGCCGCGCTCCTCGCCGAACTCTCTCGCCTCACGGGCCTCGAAGTCCTGGAGGAACCCGCCATCGATCCCGAAGGCATGAAAATTCTGCCCGCGCGTATCGCCTCCGAAGCTCAGGTCGTCCCGACGCTGCTCCCCGGCGGCGAAGAAGGCCGCCTCCGCCTCGTCACAGCCCTCCCGCCCGATACCGATACGGCCGACTGGATCGCGACCTTCGCCGCCCGTCGTCCGAAGTGGTACCTCGCTCCGCCCGAACGCGTCAGCGCCCTCATCAACGAGAATTACGGGGTGGGTTCCGGTAGCCTCGAAGATGAAGGCGATGACCTCCTGGCCTCCGAAGTCGCCACCGATGTCGAAGCCGACCAAGACGCGGCGGTCGTACGCTTTGTCACCGAAGTCCTCACGCAGGCCGTCGCCGAAGGCGCGACCGACGTTCACTTTGAGCCCCAGGAAAACAATCTCCGCATCCGTTACCGCGTCGACGGCATTCTGATCGCGATTCCGCTCCCGGATAATCTGGCCCGCTTCCAAGACGCGATCATCTCGCGCCTGAAGATCATGGCGCGCCTCAACATCTCGGAACGCCGCCTTCCGCAGGATGGCCGTATCAACTTCCGCGATGGTAAGACCGTCCTCGATATCCGCGTCTCGACGATTCCGACCATCTACGCGGAGTCCGTCTCGCTGCGTCTCCTCAACCAGCGCAAGGAAGCCTACAACATGGACCGCATCGGCATGAACGCCGACGAGCAGGCCGCGGTCCGTAAGGTCCTCGACTACCCACACGGTATCATCCTGGTCACGGGCCCGACGGGTTCCGGCAAATCGACCACGCTCAACGCCTTCCTCCAGGCGATCAATTCACCCGATATCCGCATCGTGACGATCGAAGACCCGATCGAGTATGAAGTGCCCGGCGCCAATCAGGTGCAGACGCGCGCCGAGATCGGCCTCACCTTCGCCGGCGCTCTCCGCAGCACGCTGCGCCAAGACCCGGACGTCATCATGGTCGGTGAAATCCGTGACTTGGAGACGGCCGAGATTTCGATCCGTGCCTCGCTCACGGGCCACTTGGTCTTTTCGACCCTCCACACGAACGACGCGCCTGGCGCGATCACGCGCCTCGTCGACATGGGCGTCGAGCCCTTCCTCGTCGGCTCCGCGGTCGAACTGGTCATCGCCCAACGTCTCGTCCGTCGCCTCTGCACGGATTGCGCCAAGACCGTTCCGGTCGACCGCAAGAAAGTCCTGCCCGCCCTCGAGGCGCTCGGCATGGACGAATCCTTCCTGAAGGACGTGACGTCGCTCAAGGAAGCTTGCGGCTGCCGTAAGTGCCGCAACACGGGTTATCGCGGCCGCGTGGGCGTCTTCGAAATCTTCCACCCGAAGCCCCTGCATGATCTCATCGTCAGCCGCGTCTCCAACCGCGAGTTGACCGAGAAGGCAATCGAGCAGGGCATGCGTCCGCTCGCCAAGGCTGGCTGGATCAAGGTCGCCGCTGGTCTCACGACCATCGATGAGCTCGTCCGCAACCTGAGCTCGAACGAATAAGTCGCGATGGCCGTCTTCAACTACACCGCGCGCGATGCGGCGGGCGCCGTGACCGAAGGCACCATCGACTCGCCGACTCGCCGCGAGGCGCTCCGCAAACTCCAGGCCCGCGGACTCAAGCCAGTCAAGGTCGAGGAAGCGGGCGCCGCCGTGCGCGCCAAGGAAGCCGTCCGCGAAGGCGGGCCTTCCGATAAGGAACTCGAGCCAACCGAAGCCGAGTGCCTACCTTTTCTTGAATCGATGGCCGACCTCGTCCGCTCGGGCATGTCCGCGGGCGAAGCGCTGCGCCTTCTCGCCCTTCGTCTTCAGAAATCTCGCCTCCGCGTCCTCTGCGCCGGCATCTGGTCCCGGCTCGGCGAAGGCCAGAGCCTCTCGGTCGCGATGGGCAACTACCCAAAAGTCTTCGACGGCCAGACGCTCAACCTCATCGCCGCTGGCGAAGCCACGGGTAACATCCGCGACGTCCTCGAACGCCTGATCTCGCACTTCACCGAGCAGAAGGAATTTAAGCGCAAGCTGGTCAGCGCGATGGCCTATCCGCTCTTCATCTGCGTCATCGCCGTCGGCGTCGTGATCTTCTTCGTGCTCTTCCTGCTGCCCCGCCTGCAGACTCTGCTTTCTTCCCTCGGCGGTAAACTGCCGCTTTCCACGAAGCTGCTCATGACCTTCGCTGATGTCTTTGTGATCGTCGGACCGATCGTGGTCGTCGCCGCCATCATTGCCGTGATCGGCATCGCCCGTTGGCGCAAGACGGAGGAAGGCAAGATTGCTTCCGATGCGCTCCTCCTCCGGGTACCGCTCGCGGGCTCCTTCGTGATGCGCGTCTCGGTGCTCAACTTCTGTCACACGCTCGCGGTGCTCCTCGAAAACGGCATCACGACCGCTGAAGCCCTTCGCCTCGCTGAGAAGACCGCGCCGAACCGCGCCCTCCGCCAGCAGCTCCGCGAAGCGACCGACCGCGTTCTCGAGGGTGACAGTCTTTCAAAGGCTCTCGCCCGTACGGGCTACTTCCCGCGCCTCCTCCTCGACCGCGTCGCCGTCGCTGAACAGACCGGTAACTTGGCGCCCGGCCTTCGCGATATCTCGCGCTCCTACCGCGCCGAGCTCGATCGCTGGCTGGGCACCGTCTCGCAGACGATCTCCGCCTCGGTCCTCGTCGCCGCCTTCTCGTTCGTCGCCTTCATCGCCTTCGCGATCGTCGCCGCCGTCTTCGAAGTTAGTTCCAGCTTCCGGTTCTAAGGGGTGGGCGCTGCCCGCTGCCTCGGGTAGGGACGCGTCGGCGACGCGTCCGTCTGTCTCGCATGGTAGGGACAGCACCACGTGCTGTCCTCTGCATCTAGGTAGGGTCGACCATCCCTGCTCGACCGCGGCCGACCAAGGATGGTCGGCCCTACCGTTCGCCGCAGGGCGAACCAAGGTAGGGGCGTGGCTCCGCCGCGCCCTCCGCATAAAGAGTGCACGATAAATCGTGCCCCTACCTCCGGCCGCCCTGCGGCGGCCCCGTTCCCGCCACCCGCCACCCGAAACGCTGCCGCACACCATTCTCAGGTCCCAGGTCTCGGCCGTCAGGTATCAGGTTCAGGTTCTCAGGACCTGGTTCAGGTTCGGGACATCCCGCACCCGTACCTGAACCCGAACACCCGTACCTGGCTCCCGATTGCCGAGACCCGAGACCTGAAAATATTCCCGCCACCCGCCACCCGGGGCCGCCACCCGTAACGAGTCCTCTGCTTCGAAGCTGTTCACCTTGCCAGCATGTCCCCGCGCGGCTCCGCCGCGCCCACCTTTGGACATTTGCACGCGGCTCCGCCGCAGTTGCACCTTTGCACGTCAACTTTGTCTCTCCCCATGTATCTAATGCGCTCCACTCTGGCCAACTGGTCCACTGATCAACCGATCAACCAACGCGGCCTCATCCAGCCCTCCAGCCCCCGAGCCCTCTTACCGCCCCCGCCGCCTTCACTCCGGCCGGCAATTCGCCGAGGAGTTCCAACGCGGTGATGGTCGCCTTGAAGGTGACGGTGCCCGCGCTGCCGCGTTCGGCCGTCATGGAGAGATTGCCGATGGCGAGGTACGGGGCGCGCGACTTCACGCTTTCGTAGAAGCGCAGCACGCTCGCGAGGTCCGCCTTGCTGCATCTCATCTGGAGCGAGTGGATCGCAAACTTGCCCGCCTTGGTCGTCTTAGGTGATTCCGTGTTGGCGTTGAGGCCGGCTTCGTTGGTGGCGTTGATGGCTTCGGCGACGAGTTTGGCCTGGTCGTAGCCATGGCCGGAATCGAGTCCCTGCACGGCCAATGCGGTGGCGTTGCGGATCTCGCGTTCCTTCGCGAGCCAGGATTTCTGGACGAGAGCGCTTTCCTCGAGGGCGCGCCAGTCATCCCAGCTGCCACGGACGCGTTCCCAAGCACCGGTCGACCACAAGGTCGCGGCCACGAGCAGCGCGCCGAGCGCCATGAAGCGCTCGCGGGGTTTCAGGCTGAAGAAGAAGTGTTTCATTGTTTAGGGGTTTCGGCGGTCTTGAGGAGCACGGCCTGCTTGAAGGTGATCTCGATGCGGAAGGTCGTGGAGGTCTCGCGCACGCGCGGCTCGCTGTTCGTCGCGGCTTCGACTTCCGGCATGGACTGCACGGCCTTGAGGAAATCGGAGATATCGCCGGCGTTCGGCGTCTTGGCGTCCACGGTCATCATCGGCTTGGCGATGGTGCTATCCTTAGCCTTCTTGATCTCGCACTGGATGTTGGTGAACTCGACGGTGGCGGGGCGCTTCTCGTTCACGAGTGCGAGCATCTCCATCGGTAGGAGGCGTTTGACGCCAAGCTCGAGGATGCGCGAGGTGATGGCCTGCGAGGCCTCGATGTCCTCGACTTGCGGACGGCGGGCTTCGTTGGCGACTTCCAGCGAAGCCCGGCGCATGCCGACGACGCCACCGGTAATGTCGAGGAGGAGTGAGACGACGAGGACCGCGGCGCCCAGGCGGGCGGCGTTCCAGAGGATGAGGTTAAGGCGCTCCTTCTTGCGACGTTCAGCGAGGAAGTCGCTGTCGCGGATATCGGAATCATCCAGGCCCTTCTGGGGGATGGTGAACGTTCCCTCGAATTCGCCCTTAAGGATGAGATCACCTTCGACAATCGCGCCGGCCAGGACACCGGTGACGTTCTCGACCGGGGTCTCGGCGGCAAGGTCCGCGCGGGTGGCAGCCTCGCGGGCGATGGCGGCTTCGTCCGTGTCAGCGAGCTCGGCCACGACGATCGCAGCGGGCAACTCGTCGCCTGCCTTCCAAGCGAGCGCGGTGAGGCGCTCATCGCTACGGTGCACGACGATGCCGTCGGCCGCCGGGCGATGGCCACACAGGGCCAGGAATTCCGGGACGACTTGGCAGTCTTCCGGCCAAGCAAAGCTTTCCTCCGCGGTGAAGCGGCGCCGATGCGCAGCGTAAGCGAGCACCTGCTTGCCGTCGGCGGACGTGACGAAACCGACGAGCATCTGCTCAAGTGGGAAGGGCGAGATGGCCTCGAGCGCGAGGTTCACCTGGCCGGGGATGTCATCGCCTTCGACGGAGAGTCGGCGAACGAAGAAGCGGTTGCCGGGAAGCATCGCGGCTTCCTGCGGCTTGGCATCCTTGAAAAGGCGGGAGAGAGAGGTCATTTGGTGAGGGTCTTCGTGGCCCGGGGGGCGGTGGGTTCGGAGGGGGCTGAAGGTTCGTCGGAGTCGTCCCGGGGTTTGGGCGGGGGCGGGGCTCCGTTATCTTCTTCCCAGGCGAGAATCTGGAACGGGTAAGCAATCGTCGTGCTGGCGATGCGGCCGCTCAGAGTCGATTTGCCGAGGGTGGCCGGCGCTTCGATTCCCGGGGTGAGATAGGGGGAGGGGGTCGTAGTAGTCGACCGCGGAACCGGTGTCGAGGTTCCCGTAGTTCTTGCGGTCGTGGTGGTCGCCCCCGTCCGGCTCAGGCCGATACTGGGGTCGGTGTCAGGATTGGCCGCGGCGGTCGGGTAGGCGACGTCCTCGCGGATGGCCACCAAGGCGCTGACTCGGCACTTAGAGAGGCCTTCCTTCACGGTCACTCGCACCCACATGAGGATGACCTCGTCGTCGAACTTGGCCATGTTGATCCCGCCACCGGCGAGCTGGCGGACCTCGCTGGTGACGCGGAAATAGGGCGGGGTGCCGACGATGCGCTGGCCGATCTCGTTCTGGTGCTCACGGATCAGGGCGAGCTGTTTCTCGTCCAGGCCCTGCGACAGGAGCACGGCGTCCGAAGCGGTGTTGATGTTGGCCTGGGGGAAGGTGTACAGGCTGACGCAATCCTTGAAGGCCTGGAAGATCGGCGTCGGCCGGCCGAGTTCGTCGAAGAACATCTCCTTGGCGACGCCGATGGAGCGGAACTCCTCGAAGCTCCGGATGGGGCGGCGCGCGGGTCGGAATGAAAGCGTGCTCCGCTGGTAGGCCGCATCCGTGGCCTCCTCTTCGATTGATTCGTAGGACTTGCTCTGCCACGCGACGATGGCATCCGCGACGCGCTCGGCGTCGCGCTGTTCCATGCCGAGGGAGTAGAGCAGCTGGATGACGTCGTTCTTCGAAAGGACGCTGAGCGGCAGCTTGGCGGTCTCGTCCTCGTAGTCGAACTTCACCTCGAGGCCATCGCGCGGCGGGAAGCCGGCGTAGGTGTGCGGGTCGTCGTAGCCCTGCGAAGGCGCGTGGATCTTGTTGAGGTCGATTGAGCGGATTTCGGCGATGACGGCGAGCGCGAGCTCGAGTTCGGACTGCGCGTCAGCCCGCAGGCGTCGGCGGTCCGCGTCGCGCGTGGCGATGGCGAGCTCGAGGGAGTTGTCCTCCATGAACCGCGCCAGTAGCAGCGAGGCCAGCGTGATGAGCACGAGGACGACGATGATGACCGAGCCGCGGCGCTTCTTGACGGTCATGGCGTGGACGCGCCGGAGCGCTTGATGGGGAGGTTGATGACCTTGGTGGACTTCAGCGACCCGCGCTCGAACAAGAGGTGGATGCGCGCCGGCTTCTTCCAAGCGGTGCTGCCGGTCTCGTTGAGGGGCTCCTCCTCGACCTTCCATTCCTTGAGGTCGGCATCGTAATACTCGTATTGGATCGCGGTGACGAACGGGCTGATGACCGTCTCATGCTTGTCGGTCTTGTCCCGCTCGAGCTCGAGGCGCGACTGCCACTGGAACACGATGCCGCGGCCTTCCTCGACGAAGACATTGAAGTCGACGTCGGGGAGCGGCGCTTCGGGCCAGTCCGCCAAGCGGCCGGCGTCGGCCAGCAGGAAGCTGAGGCGTGGCTGCGTCGTGCCCGCGCCGTCGTCGATATCCTTCAATGCGACGCCGGACGAACTTGGGCCGTAGGTCGCCTGCTCGAACGCATTACGCACGAGCGCGGTCGCCGCGCGCGCATGCTGGTCGAAGAGCCGCTTGTCGCGGCCTCCGCCCCAGAGCTCGCTCATGGAGAAGAGGAAGGTGTTGAGGGTGACCATCAGCACGCCGAGCAAGGCGAGCGAGACGAGCATCTCGAGCAAGGTGAAGCCCCGGCGTGCGACGACTCCGGGTTTCATCGCTTGGCCGGCGGCGCGGCGGGCTGTCCTCCAGGTTGACCACCCTTGCCGCCTGGCCCTTTGCCGCCGGTCTCGCCCTTACCGGAACCGCCGCCTGGCCCTTTGCCGCTGGCGCCGCTCTGTCCGGGGACAAGTTTCTTCCCGCGCGTCGGGGAGCTGATGAAAGCAGAATTGCCGTCGGCTTCCTTATAGCCGCGTTCCTTCTCGAGGCGCTGGCGCGCGTCGTCGCGGATCTTCTGGCGGTCCGAGGGGATCGACCACGTGGGGCGCAGGAGCATGCGTGTCTCCGTGAATTCTTCGGCTTCGGCGCCGTCGGCCCGTTCAATCTCGGCGGTCAGCTGCACGGCGAAGAGGTCACTCACGGCGGTCGCCTCGATCTTGCCCTCCCAGCGGGCGGTACGCCCGCCCGGCAGATGAATCTCGCCGCCGGCTTCGACGTCGTCGAAACCCGGGGTCTCCATGAGCGCGGCGCGGCAACGGGCGAAGTCATCCAGGCGCTGTTCGTCCTGCTGCAGCGCGAGGCGTCCTAGAAGGACGTTTGAATAGGCGGCGCCCAGGCTCACAGCGGCGAGCGCGAAGATGGCGAGGCTCATGAGGACCTCGATGAGGGTGAAGCCGCGGCGTTTCATTTGGCGTCGATGGCCGGGAGCGGCGCGCAGGTGAGTGGGTCGATGGGAACGATGGTCCGGTTCTCATTCCGGGTGATGTCCAACCGCACGCGGTCGCACGTGCCATCCGGATAGAAACGCATGCGAGCGAGGGCTTTCTCCGAAGCCACACCGCCGAGCAGGATCGCGCCGGTGCTTTCGGGCGCGAGGATCTTGACTTTCACGCCTTCGAGCTTCGGGAGCCGTTCCTCGGTCCGCGGATGGTCTTCGTCGACGCTCTCTTCCCCCCAGAGGAAATCCGGGGCGTCTTCCTCGTTGGTGTCCGTCGGGGCGAGTTCGAGGACTTTGCCCTTCTCCACCGCCTGGCGGCGGATGGTCTGCAGCAGCGCCATCAGTGCGTCTTCCGGATCCGAACGCGCGGTGCCCTTCAGCAACTGCGCCGAGCCGCCAATCATGACGGCTGCGAGCATGCTCATCAGGCCGAGGACGAGCAGCGTCTCCAATAAAGTGAAGCCGCGGCGCGCCAGAGAGCCGGCTCGATGCTGCGGTGCCGGGTTCACCAGTTGCCGAGGTCGTCTTCGGTGTCCGGCTTCTTATCGCGGCCCATCGAATAAAGGTCGTAGCTCTCGGTGTTCTTGGTGCCGGGGTAGCGGTACTGGTACTCCTGGTTCCACGGGTCGATCGGCGAGCGGCCGCCCTTGGCTTCCATGTACGGCCCGCGCCACTTGTCGGCCTTGCCTTCGGGCGCCGTGATCAGGGCCTTGATGCCTTCCTCGGTGGAAGGATAGTCGCCCATGTCGATGCGGAAGCGGACCAGTGAGGTCTTGAGCGACTCGTTGACGAAGAGTTTGGCGACGCCTTCCTGGCTCTGGCCGAGGATCTTGTCGGTGTTCGTGACGGCGAGGCCGACGAGCATGCCGACGATCGCGACGGCGATCAGGATCTCGAGCAGGGTGAAGCCCTTGCGGAGACGGCGGGCGGTGGACTTTTGGAGAGTGGTCATGGAAAGAAAGTAAAAGGCTTAGCGGACCTTCGGGGTCTTCTGGGGCTTGGTGGTCGCCGCGGGTGCGACGTCCTGGGTCTTCTTGTTGCTGGTGTTGTCGCCGCCGCGCTGGCGCGGGTCGCCGCCGTTGCTGCCGGGAGGTCCGCCTTTGCTGAACTTATCGCGCATGGACTGACGGAAGGCTTCGACCTGCTCTGGGGTGAGGTTGCCGGGGCCGCCTGCTCCGGGCGTGCCAGCGACGGTGCTCGGTTGGGCAACGGCGTTAGAGACGGCGGCGAGCTGTGCGGGGCTCGGGCCCTTGTAAGTGATCACGACAGCCTGGTGCAGCGCCATCTGCTGAGGCTGGCCACCGTTATCGATGACGAGGGTTTCATTCGCGACGTCGAAGCCTTTGACGACGACGGGTACGTTCGTCGACGGGGCTTCGCCTTCAGCCACCCAGCTCGACTGCTTGGTCAGGGTGTTGTAGATGCTGTAGTAGTTCACGCCGCCTTCGGCATACATGCCGCGGAATTCGAGGGTGCTGGGGGCCACGCCCGGGCCAGCCGGAACGCCCGTGCCGCCGAAAGGCGAGTTCTTGACGAGGCCTTCGAGGTCGATCGCCGAAGCGGTGCCAAGACTGAGCACGGCCGCGGCGAGCAGGCTGCAGGAGAGTCGGGGGAGGGTGCGCATCTTATAAAAGGGGAGGGGTATCTCTAAAACACCAAGCAAGGGTTTAGGTTGCCAACTTCATCGCCATCTTGGCCGCCGCTCCGTGCAGTATCGAGGAATATTGCACAAATGGGTCATTTTCACCCTATTCTAGGCCAATAACCCCCATAAAGCGTCCGAAATGGCCTATCCAATCGATTACCTGTCAGCCATTTAGGCTTTTTTACGAAATTTTAACAACTTTTTAACGGTTTAGGCCTTTGGTTTGCAACCTACCCCCGCTCGCTATGTTTAAATGACGGATGCAGCTCTCGGCCCCTCGCGTAGCTTGGCCCACCCCGATCATCGTGATGCTCGGGGCGGTCCTCTCCGCCTGCCTGACTCCGCTCTCCGCCCAGGATTTCCAGAAGGACATCGTGCCCTTCCTGCACAAGCACTGCTACGATTGCCACGACGCTGAGCAGGAAAAGGGCCACCTGAATCTCGAGGCTTTCAAGGACGACACCCGCTTCTTCCGCGACCAGCGCGTCTGGCGCGAGGTCATCAATCAAGTCACCTCCGGCGAGATGCCGCCCGCCAAGAAGAAGGTCCGCCCCACGGCCGCCGAAATCGAAGGCCTCCAGACGGCCATCCATAAGCTCCTCGCTAACGCCATCGCGAAGGCGAAGCCAGATCCAGGTGAGATCACGATGCGGCGCCTCAACCGCCTGGAGTTTAATAACACGATCCGCGATCTCTGCTTCGTCGAAGGCAATTTCTCCGCCGATTTTCCGGCCGACGACACGGGCTACGGCTTCGATAACATCGGCGACGTGCTCACGTTCTCTCCGGTCCACCTGGAGCGCTTCCTCGCGGTCGGCGAACAGATCGCCGCCAAGGCGATGCCGACCACGCCCAACGAACTCGATGGCACGGGCCTCGCGATGATCGAGATGCTCCCGAAGGGCCGCCGCGATAGCCAGCAGCGTTATTTCGATCCGGCTCCGTATCTGACGGGCCCGATGGAAGCCCCTCGCGACGGCGATTATCTTATCTCCGTCAATCTCCGCTCCACCGGTTCAGCCAGCGACCCGCCCCCCAAGGTCGCCTTCGTCGTCGATGGCAGGGAAGTCGGCACCTATCAGTTTAAGTCGGCCAAGAAATCCGAAGTCGCCGAGGCCAAGGTGAAGCTCCAGCAGGGCAAGCATGAGTTCATGCTGAAGTGGCTCAACCCGCCCGCGAAGATTTCTGGTAATGCCCGCACGCTCTCCGGCCTCCGCCTGCGCCTCCTCGGCCCGACCGACACCCGCACGGAATTCCAGCGCCGCCTCGCCACGGTGATCGGCACCGCGACGGGCGATGCCCGCGCCAAAGCGGCGGCGAATTGGTTCGTCAGCCGCGCCTTCCGCCGCGTCGCCACCAACGCCGAGGTCGCCCGTTATTCCAAAATCTTCCTCGATGCGGAGAAATCCTCCGGCTCCTGGGAAACCGGTACGCAGGCGATGATGGCGGTCGTGCTGGCCTCTCCGAAGTTCATCTTCCGCGCCGAACAGGAAGGCAAGGCGACCGAACGCGACGCGCATGCGATCAATGAGTTCGCCCTGGCCTCGCGCCTGAGCTATTTCCTCTGGGGTTCGCTGCCGGATGACGAACTCTTCCAGCTGGCCTTCCAGAAGAAGTTGTCCGCCAACCTCGAGGCCCAGACGCGCCGACTGCTCAAGGACCCACGCGCGCAATACCTGACGCAGGGCTTCGGTATCCAGTGGCTCCAACTCCGTCAGCTCACGACGGTCTCGCCGGATCCGGGTATGTTCCCGGCCTTCAACGACGCCATCCGCGTCTCGATGATGAAGGAGACAGAACTGTTCTTCGCCGAAATCGTCCGCGAAGACCGTAACGTGCTCGACCTCCTCGACGGCGACTTCACCTACGTCGATCGCGAGCTCGCCGCCTTCTACGGGCTCAATAATGTGGAGATTCCCCGCGAACGCGGCGGCGAGCCAGTCTTCGTCCGCGTGACGCTCCCCAAGGGCGACCGAGGCGGCGTCCTCACGCACGCGTCCATTCTCACGGCGACGTCCAACCCCACGCGCACCTCGCCGGTCAAGCGCGGCAAATGGATCCTCGAACAGATTCTCGGCACGCCGCCTCCGCCCGCGCCGCCTTCGGTGCCCACGCTCGAAGGCCAGCAGCTCAAAGGCTCCCTCCGCGAACGCATGGAACAGCATCGCCGTGATCCGGCCTGCGCCTCCTGCCACACCCGCATGGACGCCATCGGTTTTGCCTTCGAGAAGTTCGACGCGGTCGGCCAACTGCGTACGGACGAAGACGGCAAGCCGATCGACCCTTCGGGCAAGCTACCCAACGGCCAAACCTTCGCCGGCGCCGGTGAACTGAAGAAGATCCTTAAGGCCGACGACGAGAAATTCGTCCGCAACCTTTCCTCGAAGCTCCTCACCTACGGTCTGGGACGCGGGCTCGACTACTACGACGGCCCGGCCATCGATAAGATCACGGAATCGACCCGCAAATCAGGCAACCGCTTCTCCTCCCTGATTCTTGGGGTGGTCATGAGCGACCCTTTCCGCCTCCGCCGGGGAACATCTCAGGTTGAAACGGGGTCTGAATCTCCTAAGAAGAAATAGCCCCTGTCATGAAGACCGACCTCATTCCTCGCCGTACCGTCCTCAAGGGCCTCGGCGCCGTCATGGCCCTACCGTGGCTCGAGGCGATGGGCCTCCAGACCGGGTGGGCCGCTGGCAACACGCCGACGAAGAACGCCGCCCCGAACCGCATGGCGATTCTCTACGTCCCCAATGGCGTGAACATGGACGGCTGGCGCGTCGGCGCTGAAGGCGCGCTGCCTTCCAAACTCCCTCCGATCCTCGCGCCGCTCAATAACGTCCGCAGCGATTTCTCGATTCTCACCGGCCTCACGGCCGACAAGGCCCGCGCCCACGGCGACGGCGGTGGCGACCACGCCCGCGCGATGTCCGCCTTCCTCACGGGCGCGCAGCCCCGCAAGACCGACGGTGCCAACATCCGCTCCGGTGTCTCGGCCGACCAGATGGCCGCGGCGCGCATCGGCGATCGCACGCGCCTCGCCTCTCTCGAAATCGGTACCGAAGCCAGCAAGCTCGCCGGCGGTTGCGATTCGGGTTACTCCTGCATCTATCAGTCCAACATCTCCTGGCGCTCGGCCACGCAGCCGATGCCGAAGGAAGTGAATCCGAAGCTCATCTTCGAACGTCTCTTTGGCTCGGGCACCGACCTCGAACGCCAGCGCCGCGACTCCGCGCGTAAGTCCGTCCTCGATGCGGTCCGCGAGGATTACCGCGATCTCAACGGCCGCCTCGGCGCCGAAGACCAGCGTAAGCTCGACGAATATTTCACCGCGGTCCGCGAGATGGAACTGCGCATCGCGAAGTCTGGCCAGGATGGGCGGAGCAAGTTGCCGGTCGGTGCGCTGACCCCGCGCGGCATCCCGGAAAGCTACGCCGAACACCTCCGCCTGCTCGCCGACCTGATGGTCCTCGCTTTCCAGACCGACACCACCCGCGTCGCGACGTTCGTTCTCGCTAACGAAGGCAGCAACCGTTCGTACCCGTTCATCGGCGTGCGCGACGGCCACCACAGCATCTCCCACCACGGCCACGACCCCGTGAAGCTCTCGAAGATCCAAGACATCAATGTCTTCCATTCGACGCAGCTGGCTTATCTCCTCGAGCGCCTCAAGTCCGTGAAGGAGGGCGACGGTAATCTCCTCGATCACTCCATGATTGTCTACGGCTCCGGTAACGGCGACGGCGACCGTCATAATCATGACGACCTTCCGATCCTCCTCGCCGGCAAGGGCTGCGGCACGATTCGTCAGGGCCGCCACGTTGTGTATCAGAAAGAGACCCCGTTGAATAATCTTTGGGTCAGCATGCTCAACCGCATGGACATCCGCGACGTCCAGCTCGGCGACAGCACCGGCGAACTCAAGAAGCTGTCTTGAGGGTAGGGACGGCTCTCCGAGCCGTCCGCTGTCTCTAAGGTAGGGACAGCACCACGTGCTGTCCTAATCTGTATCTGGTAGGGATGCGATGACATCGCCTCCGCCTGTCTTTCTGCCGCTCCCAACCGCTAACCGCTTACCGCCACCACCTCGCGGCTCCGTCGCGCGCGTAGGGGCGTGGCTCCGCCGCGCCCTCCGCAAGAGGAGTGCACGATAAATCGTGCCCCTACCTTCAGCCGCCCTGCGGCGGCCCGCCACCTGCCACCTGAGGCTGCCACCCGCCACCTGAAGTTATGCCTCTGCTTCGCAGCATGCCAGCGTGCCAGCATGCCCCCTCGCGGCTTATGGCCGCGCCTGCTTCGCAACATGTCCCCGTGCCCCCTAGTGGTCTTGTCAACTGGCCAACCAGTCAACGGGTCAACTGATCTGGCGCGCTTGCGCGCGCTCAGATCCATCCCGCTTCTTCGGCGATCGTATCGATCTTGTGCTCCAGGAGCACGAGCTTGGCCTTCACGGCCGCGACTTCCCTGGCGAGCTCTTCGTTTTGGGCGACGAGCTGCTGGAGGAGGGCGACGATGCCTTCGATGTTATGCTGTGTTTTCACGTGAGTGAGAATGTGGTGCGTGCGAGACAATCAATCCGACGACGGCATGCTTACGTCGGACGGCGCAAATTATCCCCGGGCGGGGAAGGGAGGCGGCCGATTGGCCTGATTCTTTAAGCGCGAAAACTCCCGGGCTTCAGCGAGCGCTGAAACACATTGGATAGTTTATTCGTAGTCTTAAGGACACCCCGCCACTCTGCCCACCCCCTCGCTGGTGTCAAGGTAGGGACGCGTCGGCGACGCGTCCGCCTGTCTTTCTGCCGCTCCCAACCGCCAACCGCTAACCGCCAACACCTCGCGGCTCCGCCGCGCGGGTAGGGACGCGTCCGCCCTTAACCCTCATCCCCTCGGCCGCGACACCGTCGCACCCCTACCTCTCACGCTTGCCCCCTCGCGCCTCCACCCCAACTCTCCCGCCACCCGCCACCTGAGGCCGCCACCCGCCACCCGGAAATGAACCCTTCGTCTCTGCCTCCTCTGGCCAACCGGCCAACTAATCAACCGATCAACCAACAAGCCCTGCCTCTCTGGACTTTTCTCGTCTTGCCCGTCGTCTGGTTTCTCAGTCTGCAGCTGCTGGTCACGCACAACCCTCTCACCCGCGCCATCGCGCTCGGCGCGGATCTCGCGAAAGAACAGGCCCTGAAGGCGATCCCTCAGGAGTGGATGGGTGGGTTGGCTCAGCCCGTCATCCAGTTAATTAACCAGTACGTTGGACCCTATACGCTCATCGGAGAAGCCTTCATGGGCACCTGGGCGATCCTCCTCACGCTCGCTCTACCCGCGGCCTTCCTCCTGCTCGGGTTCATCCTCGTCCACGGCGTCCTCCTGCTCGGAGGAGCGCCCGGAGGGTGGAAGGGCACCGCCCGTGCATTCCTCGTCAACCACGCCTGCGCCGACCTCGCCACGCTCGCGTGGGCCGGTCTCATCCTCGTCCTCAAGCTCTCGTTCCTCTCCCAGTGCCTCCTCCTCCTCGCTGGGCTCCTGCTTATCCGTCTCATCGCGCATATCTGGCTCCTCGTTTCCCTCGCCAGCACCCATTCCCTCGGCGCCCTCCGGATCATCTTCCTCGGACTCCCCAGCCTCCTCTTCGCCCTCGCCGTATCTAGCCTCGTCACCACCGCCCTCTGGACCTGGCTCACCGCCGACCTCGCCCTCGCCGCCCTCAGGTAGGATGGGCTGCCTGGTTATCCTCTCCCGCGCTAAGCCTTCGGCGTCGACGTCCGATACAGCCGGGCAAAATGGACGTCACCGGTCGTCGGGTGGCGGAAGTAATCTGCGGCCAGGGCTTCGGTATCGTTCGACCGCCAGACCAGCACGCGCTTGTCGACGCGCACCGGGAGGCCGCGGTGGGTCGAGGTGTACGGCTTGGTCAGCTCCTCGAAGCCTTTCTGCTCGAGGGCGGTGTCCTGATACTGGCTGGCCAGCGGCGGGAGCTGGCACTCGCCTTTGATCTGCAGCTTGGGCTTGGCCTCCGCCGAAGCCGCCATCAGCGGCGGACGACAGAGGTCGAGGAGCAGACGCCTCAGTTTATCCAGCAGGTCCGCGCTGGTCTCGACGTTACCCTCGGCCATCTTGGCCATCGGACCGGTGCCGCGGAGGTGCGTCGCCGGCGTCTCCTGGAAATCCCGGCTGAAGGAGATTCGGTGGATCCTCTGGCAATCGTCGGACGGCGACATCCTTCGGAGCAACTCCCCCAGTTTCAGTCGGCGCTCGGACAGTTCGAAGTCGAGCTTCTCCTTGTCCAGCAGCTCATCCCAGGCGTTGGCATCGAAGCTTACATACGCATGTTCGGCCGCCGTCCGCTCGAATTCCCTCCACGTCCGGCTTACGCCGGCCTCGTTGATGAGGTCAATCAACGATTGGCTGAGGGGTTCATCCGGCCCGAAGTCCAACCGCGTGGCGCTCGGCGGAATCATTTCCAGCCGCAGAGAGTTCGGCTTTAAGGGGGGCGTCGTGATTACGTACATCTGCCGCCGGTTGATCTCTTCCTCGGTGCCGATAAACAGCGGCACCCCTCCGACGATGCGTTCCAATTCCTTGCGACGAAGATCGCTCAGTTGTCGGTCAGACGGCAGGCACAGCGTGACGCAGGGCCCGAAGTAGGCCCGTTCCGGCGGAGAGGTCACTTCCACGATCTGGAGCGTATCACCCACCGGCACTGACAGGCGCTCCGTCCGACCTTCGGTGGCGACGATACCCGTCACGATGTCGTGGACTTTGAGCAAGGTCTCCAGCCCCTCGGCATCCGCCAGTATCGCAATCGAGAGTTTCTCTTGGGCCAGGATGCCGATGCTCAACAGCAGCTCGCCTGCGCCCGCCTGCCAGCGAATCAGCAACGGAAAGCCGCTTTCATCGGCATAGACGCTCCAGGCATGTTCGGTGCGGCCGGTCTCGCCGCGTCCTTCGTTCAGCAGCCTAGGGTCGTAGCCCATGCGTTCGGCGATGGCGTCGGTGAGCGGCCCGATGTCCACTTCGACGGTCGGCTGCTGCCAGGCGAGCGGATCGCTGTCGCGGTTGCGCAGCGAGGCCCAGAGCAGTTCGGCCTGTCCGGGCGGCAGCTCGATCTTCCCGTGGACGTGGCAGCCGCGGACGGGTTTGAACTCCTTGAGGATCTTCTCGGTGGGGAAGGCTTGGAGACTGTAGGGATGGATGAGTTTAGTCATGGTAAGTATAGGGCTCCCTGCGTGCCTCCGCGCATGCGTGGCGCCCGCGACAAACAAAAAGGGCCGGAGCCGACTGCTTGCGCAGAAGGCTCCGGCCCTTGTTTCGACGGCCGACTGACCGCGAGGAGGTCCGGTTTAGGTTTCAGATCGCGGAGAGATCCAGGTTTGGCTTCTACTGTCAAAGAGCGGGAGAAGGGTTGTGCCCCTCGCGGACGGTCTAACAACACCAATCCCGTAAAGTTACGGAAATCGTATTATAATACAGATCTCCCATTATAACTCCGAAAACTGCGCTGGGTGTGGTCGAGGGCCAATGCGGAGACGTGAGCCTACGACAATTCGTCAGCTCTATTTTATTTAACAATCCAAAGAAATAATTGGCTTCAGTAGGCGTGGGGCGGGGTTAGGGTGACGGTGCCCCATGACTGCAATCGTCCAGCAGCTCCCCTCCGCGTCCACCTGCTTGGCTCAGTTGGTCGCTGATCTGGGAACACTATCGGCGGATTTCCTACAACATATGTCAGAAGGCATGGAGCTCGACCAAGCACTGCCCCCAGTCGAGGCCGTGAAGAAACATCTCACAGAGCATCCAGCAAGGCTTCCGCAATTCATGGCCTTAGTTATCCGAGAAATCCACTACGGGCAGGCACTCGAGTTATTGGAGGTCGTGGATGGAGACGCATTTTTCAAGAAGTATGTTGCTGAAATTCTAGACTGCCTGGGTCCCTCCCGGGCCTATTGCTGCTTCGCTGGCTTGCAATATCTCAAAGGTGGCGAGCCCTTTGCGAAGGCA
>JBEEKW010000051.1:0-14302 GCA_041168485.1 Verrucomicrobiota bacterium | reverse complement strand
TAGAGTTCCGTGCGCTGCGACTGGAAGTACGGACCAAATTCACCGCCGACCTCGGGGCCTTCGTCCCAGTCCATGCCGAGCCAGCGCATCGAGTCGAAGATCACCTTCAGGAACGCGTCGGAGTTGCGCTCCTTGTCGGTGTCCTCGATGCGGAGGATGAACTTGCCGCCCGTGTGGCGGGCGTAGAGCCAGTTGAATAGGGCTGTCCGGGCGCTTCCGATATGGAAGAAGCCGGTGGGGCTGGGAGCGAAGCGGACGCGGACTTGGGACATTTGGATGAGAAAGGGAGGAGTTTGGAGGGCCTGAGGGCTGGAGGGCCGGAGGACCAGAGAGGGAATGGACGTTGGGAGGGAGGGCAGGAGGGCCTGAGGTCAGGCGGGCCTGAAGGGAAGGCGTAAAGGCGTCAGGGGTATAGGGCAAGAAGGGAGGGGCATGCCTAGGGGTTGGAGGGCACAAAAAAGGACAGGGGTGAGCCTGTCCTTCAAACGGCCTCGGTGGAGGCCTTACTTGGCCTCGACGGGGGCTGGGACGACGTCTTGGACGAGGCCGATGCCGGTGAAGTAAGCGTTACGCTGGGAGACACGCTGGACGAACAGGCGGCCCTCTTCGGCGCTGGTCTTATCCTCGGGCAGATCCTTCTTGGCCGGACGGATGAAGACGTAGTCGCCGTTGGCGGTGCGGATGGCGGAGGTCAGCTTGCCGACGCCGGCGGCTTCGATGAGGAGGCCGGTGTTCTCGTTGGCGCCGTTAAGCGTTTCCGGAACGGAGTAGACGGAGAAGGCTGCCGGAGAAGCCAGCGCAAGTTTTTGGGCCTTGGCACTGTCGGTGAACGTCTTGCCAGCGGCGATATCGGCTTGGAGGGCCTTACCGACCTTGGCGACTTCTTCGGCGAGGAGGCGGTTGAGCTGGGACTTCTTCCAGTTCTCGACGGCCTTGGTCTTTACTTCGTCGTAGGTCGGAAGGCGGTCGGCCGTGCGCTTATTGAGCAGGACGAACGTGGCGCCTTCTTCGGAGCGGTAGACTTCGGTGCGCCATTCTTTTTCGGTGAGTTCAGCGGCGACGCGCAGGGCTTCGGCGGGGACCTTGGCGACGGTGGGAGGATTAATGACTTCGAAGGAAGGGATCACGGTGACCTTGGCGTTCTTGGCCTTAATCCAGGCGGCGAGTTCCTTGCTGTCGGCCTTGGCGGTATCGATGGCGAACTTCTCGGCGAGCTCGTCGGAGACCTGGCCAGCGAGGTTGGTGATGGCGCGGTCGGCACGGACCAGCTTCTCGAGCTCGGCACGCTTAGCGAGGGCCTGTTCCTTGACCTTGCCGGTCTCGAACTTGAACTTCTCGGCCTGATTATAGCCCATGTTGATGATCTCGTCGTCGGTGACTGGGGCAGTATCGGTCGGGGAAGCGGTAATCGTGATGGCCGTGACGGCGACCTGCGGGGGGAGGCGATAGTTCTCGATGTTGGCCGTGAAGGCTTCCTTCACCTTGGCTTCGTCGACCTTGATCTCGGGCTTGAAGCCAGCGGCGGCGAAGGTGGCGACGTCAACGGTCCACTTGGTACGTTCGCGGTCGAGGATGCGCTTGATCTGGCTGGCAGTGGCGTGGCCAGAGCCGGCGAGGGTACTGATCGCCTTCTGGATACGCCAAGTGTCCTTGATGTAGATTTCGAAGCGGGCGCGGGTCTCGTCGTCGGAGATGTTGAGCTGCTTAGCGGCGAACTCCAGGAACTTGTTGAGGCCGTCGGCGTTCTTACCGTCGGGGGAGGTGGTCATCTCGCGAGCGACGCGACGGATCTCGACGACGGAGGGGGCGGGGATGCCGAGGGAGTCGGCGAGGCTAAGTTCGGCGACGCGCTGGACCAGGCCGTTTTCGTTCATGCGCTGGCCGGTCATCTGGGCAAAGAAGGTCGCGTCACGGAACCGGGCGCGGACGGTCGGGTCGTTAAGGTCGACGCCCTGGTACATGTAAGCTCCGGAGCTCAGGGCGCCGCGACCGGCGAACCCGTAGAAGACGAAGGAGACCACAATGACCACGAGCAGGAATCCGAAGATAATGCGGTGGTGCTTGCCGGTGGCGTTCTGGAGCCAGGTAATCATTCGGGCAACTTACCCCAGTCTTTCGTCGGGTGTCAATCAGTCCAAGCCCTCCCCGGTGCTTGCATCTGGCGGGTTATTAACATCCCTTAGGGTCGTGCCTAAACCCCTCCAATGCATCGTCGCAGTGGCCCGTAATGGGGTCATCGGCTCGGGCGGCAGGCTTCCTTGGCATATTCCCGAGGACCTGGCCTGGTTCATGGACCAGACCGCCGGGGGTGTCATGATCGAAGGGCCGGCCTGCTATGGCGAATTGGGCAAGGCGCTGCCGGATCGCGGGACGGTGGTTGTCTCGCGCGATCCGAACAAGTCCTTTCCCGGTGCCGAGCGGGCGACGACCTTGGCTGAGGCCATCGTCATTGCGGAGCGGATGGACCAGTGGAAGGGGCCGACGTGGATCACCGGTGGTCAGCGTATCTACGCCGAAGGCCTTCCGCTCTGCGAACGCCTGCTCATCACGCGCATCGATCGCGACTTCGAAGGCGACCGTTTCTTCCCCGCCGATTGGCAGCGCTATTTTACCAAGCTCGTTTCGGCGAAGAAGGGGATGCAGGATGGGTTGGGGTATGCGTTTGAAATCTGGGAGAGGTAGGGGCGCGACTGCGTCGCGAGGGGGCACGTGGCCGCCGCAGGGCGGCCGAAGGTAGGGGCGTGGCTTCGCCGCGCCCTCCTCATAGGAGTGCACGATTAATCGTGCCCCTACCATCGTTCGCCCTGCGGCGAACAAGATGCCACTAGGGGCAGCACGCGGTGCTGCCCCTACCTCGTCCTTGCCCACTCGCGATGAGCGCCCATAGTCGCGGCATGCTGCTCCCCCTGCTCCTATTGGCTGCGATTCCGCCGACCATCTCCGATGAGGCGAAGGTGCCGCCGTATACGCTACCGGATCCGCTCGTGTGCGCCGACGGACGTAAGGTGACTGACGCGAAGACGTGGAATGAAGTTCGCCGTCCGGAGGTCTTCCGACTGGTCGAGGAGAACATGTTCGGTCGCACGCCAGATACCTCGAAGTTGCAGGCCGACGCCGTGGTCGAAGTTCGCGAGCAGTCCAAGGACGCCTTTGGCGGCAAGGCCACGCGCACGCAGTTCAGGGTCTGGCCCATCGGCAAGAAAGGGCCGTCGTTCGATATGTTGCTCTTCGTGCCCAATGCGGCGAAGCGTCCGGCTCCGGTCTTCGTCGGGCTTAATTTCGGAAGTAATCACACCACGACGGAAGACCCGGCGGTCTTTGTCGCTTCGACTTGGGTCTCCAAGCAGTGGGCCTTGAAAGGGACCACGCAGGCGGATCCGGCCTTACGCGGCGGCCAGGCGCGTCGCTGGGAATTCGAAACCTTGATCGACCGTGGCTACGCTTCGGCGACGGTTTATTACGGCGATTTCGAGCCCGACCATCCCGAGGGCTGGAAGAATGGTTACCGTGCGGCGATCTCGCCTGATGGCGTAAACACGAAATGGAAAGATGGCGAATGGGGTGCCATCGGCTGCTGGGCGTGGGGTCTCTCGCGCATGCTCGATGTGCTAGAGAAGGTCCCTTCCGTCGACGCCAAGAGGGCGGCGGTCCATGGCCATTCGCGTCTCGGTAAGGCCTCGCTCTGGGCCGGCGCTCAGGATCAGCGCTTCGCATTCGTGATCTCCAATAACTCGGGTTGCGGCGGCGCCGCGCTCAATAAGCGTATCTTCGGTGAGACCGTCGGCGTTATCAGCGGCCACTACAAGGGCCGCGGTTTTCCGCATTGGTTTACCGCGCGCTTCGAGACCTTTTCGGAGCAGGAAGATAAGTTGCCGCTCGATGCGCATTACCTCCTCGCGCTCGCTGCGCCGCGTCCGCTCTACGTCGCCAGCGCTTCAGAAGACAGCTGGGCCGATCCGCTCGGCGAGTTCCTCGGTGCCGTGCACGCCGATCCCGTCTATCAGGTGCTCGGCGAGCCTGGCCTCGGCACGAAGGAATATCCGTCCGTCAGCAAGTCCGTCGGCAAGACTGTTGGCTACCATATCCGCCCCGGTGCGCACGACATACTCCTTGAGGACTGGAAGAACTACGCTGATTTCGCCGACCGCGTGATGCCTGCCAAGTAAGGCCGGGCCCGCCGACGGTTTCGGGAAGGGTTGACTAACCTGCGTTAAACGGGATTTTAAAACCTCACGCTCCTGTATTTCAATGGATAGAATGCTAGCCTCCGAAGCCGGCGATTTGGGTTCGACTCCCAACGGGAGCACCACTTTTGGGCGAGCGCAGCTCGCCAGGGGCAGGGACAGGGGCAGGGCTAGGGCTGGGTAATATTGGTAGGGGCAGCACCGCGTGCTGCCCTAGCTGTATCGGGTAGGGTCGAGCATCCGTGCTCGACCGCGGCCGACCAAGGATGGTCGGCCCTACCACGATGCAAAACTCAAAGGGAGACCGGATGATTAGCTGGGGTACATGCCCGCAGCATTCTTTCCGGTTTCCGGTCTCCCTTTGCTTTATTTAACGGAAGTTTCCTGCTCCTGCTCTCCAGTCACCTTACTGCCGACGGTGAGCATGACGATGAAGCCGATGATAGCGTAGCAGATCGACGACCCAAGCAGCACGTTGCGCAGCTCGAAGAGGTCCGTCATCACGCCCATGATGATCGCGGCGAAAGGTAGGAAGCCGAAGAAGCTGAGGCCGGCGACAGCCGAGACGCGTCCGCGTAGTTCGGCGGGCGAACGTTCCTGGACGATGGTATTGGCCAAGCCGACGAGCGTCGAGACGCCGATTGCGAGGCAGACGAGCGAAGCCCCCGCCCAGATTAGTTCGTGTGACTGGCTGAGGCTGACGAGCGCACCGCAGGCGAGGACCATGCCGATGAGAATGGCGATACGGCGCACGGCTGGCTTCAAGGCCATAATGAGAAGCGAACCCGAAACCGAGCCGGCGCCGGAGCACAGCATCAGGAGGCCCATCTGCTCGGCCGTGGCGTGGAGGTCATTCTTCGCGTACAACGGCAGCAGCACGATGATGACCGGAAAGACGAAGAGCGTGTTGGTGGCGAGCAGCGCGACCATCGCGAGGCTGGGCTTGTCCTGACGGACATGCCGGAAGCCTTCTCCTGCGCCGCCTTGGCGCTTCTGCTCTTCCTCGACGGTGCCCTGTGGTCGTCTGGGCAAGGTCGCGAGGGCGGCCATCAGCGCCAAGAAGGAGGCCGCATTCAGGTAGAAGGCCCATTCGGCGCCGTAGCGGCCGACGAGATAGCCAGCGGCGGCCGGGCCAACGAGACGGGTGGCGTGGAAGACTGCGCGGTCCACCGAGATAGCTTTCACGACGTTCTCCTTGGCGACGAGTTCCGGGACGATCGCCGCGGCGGCGGGCATTTCGAAAGAGCTGGAGACTCCTAGCAGAGCCGCGGCCACGATGAGATGCCAGGTGTGCAAAGACCCGTGAGCAATGAGCTGACCAATCGCGAGGGCGAAACCGATCTGCGCGACCTGGCAGACCTGCAAGATGAAGCGTTTGTCGTGACGGTCGGCGTACGCACCGCCGAGGCGGAAGAGCGCCAGCATGACCAGGCCGCTGGCGAGGTGAGGCGCGGCCTGCAGGAGGCCTTCGTATTTCTGGAGTCCATCCCGGACCACGACTTCGGTCATTACCCAGCCAAGCGCCATGCCCTGCATCCAAGTGCCCGTCATGGAGATTCCTTCGCCGACCATGTAGCGCGTGAACGGCCCGTTCGGGAAACGTTCAGCGGTAGGAATGGTGGAGGGTGAGGGCATTTACGGGGCAAAGTTGGCGACAAAGCCTCAAAGTGCAAAGGGAATGGTGTTGGTTTGCCGCGTGGTGGTAGCGGTTGGCGGTTGGCGGATAGCGGTTGGATCAGGCAAAGGGCTGAGCACTGCCTTGGAAAATTCAGGTGGCGGGTGGCGGCCACGGGTGGCGGGTGGCAGGTCGTTTCAATGCCTAGTGCAGTCGCCCCAATCGGTGCACTGTCGTGAGGAGGTCCCGACCCTACCCATCCAATGAAGGCTGATGGGCCAGGATTCTTCCTAACCGCTAACCGCCAACCGCTAACCGCTGGCCCCGGTTACTTCTTGTAGGCCTTCTCCGTCGCCTTCCAGGCGGCGTCGACAGCGGGCTTCAGCACGGAAGCGATGGCCTTGTAGCCTTCGACGTCGGGGTGTAGCTTGTCCTTGAGATAGCTGCCAGGCTTGCCTTCACCGTTCGGGAGATTGAGCGCGACGTTGATGTCCACGTACCAGAGATTCTTTCCTTCCTTCACGATCTGCTCGAGCTGGCGGTTATACTCGTCGAGTAAGGGCCACTTGGCTTTGCGAGAAGGCGCACGGGTGGTCGCCACGAAGACCACGGCGCAGTCGGGGTTCTCCTTGCGCAAGCGGGCGAGGTATTCGCGGATGCGTCCGATGGGGGCTTCGGCCGGGTCGCCGGAATTGATGTCATTGCCCCCGCACTGGAAGACGACCACGCGCGGGTGATAGGGCAGCGTGATGCGATCCATGTAGCCGAGGACCTCAGTTGTGAAAGAGCCACCGAAGCCGCGGTTGATTACCGGGTAAGGCTTCATCTCCTCGGCCACGTTCTTCCACATGCGCAGGGTGCTGGCGCCGGTGAAGAGCAGGGCATGCTTAGGCGGTGGGTTGGCCTTATCGGCGGCTTCGAAGGCGACGATGTCCTTGGCCATGCGCAGCGGCTGCTGGGCGAGGGGAATGTGGGGCTTGGCGACGTCGGCCGCGAAGGCGGTAACGGCGAGAAGGCAGGCGAGGAGGGCTTTCATGGGGAAAGGGGTAGGGGTGGGGGTAGGGGTAGGAAAAGGCAGGGAGGGGAGGAGGGCAAGGTAATGGAGGACATGAGGGCACGAGGGCAGGTGGACACGAGGGCGGGAGGCGTGAAGCCGAGGCTACGGCGGATCACGGTTAGCGGTCGGGGTAGCCGCATTTTTTGCTGCAGGGCGAAACTGGGTAGGGGCACGATTCATCGTGCACTCCGCAGGGGAGGGCGCGGCGTAGCCACGCCCCTACCTCGGACCGCCCTGCGGCGGCCCAAATGTGTCTTATTTTTCTAACCGCTTACCGCAAACCGCTATCCGCAAACACCTATCTCGGGTTTTGTCTTTCCTCTGCCATCTGTCCTCCGTCATCTTTCATCTAATCACACCCCCATGCCCATCGTTCCTGGTCTCCTCAGTCCTTATGAAGCCGTCCGCGGTTTCGTGTATCTCCCCCGCCTAGTCTCCAAGATCCGCTTGCACGGCGCGGGTCAGTTGCACGCCGACTTCGTGAACAATCTTGGTAAGGCCTTCGACGACCGTTGCTGCCAGTATCTCGGGATCAAGTACGACGACCTCCGCGTCTGGGTGCTGCAGAATCCCGCCGCGACGCAGGACGAGATTCTCGCGTGGGCGGAAGCCAAGGGTCGCAAGCTTTCCACAAACGAGATCGAAATCTGGAACGGCTTCATGACCAAGCGCGGATGGCGCGACGAAGCCAACGAAGTGCTCGTGCGTCGCCTCAAGGAGAACGGCCTGACCGTCGACGCCGGCGTGGACACGATGTTCGACTACATCGAGGTCGATGAAGGTCGCCCGGCCCGAAAAGCGGCGCTTTAAGGCCGGTTTGTCAGAATAACCTAATAAATTAGGGGTTGAGAGGGGAGGAGGCCAACCCAAGGCTGAACCTCCCCTTTTTACGAACCGTATCTTTGCCGATACTTCTTCGCTTTGCGTCGCCTTCTCACATCAACGCCCCGTCCGACGGGGAACGGTCTTCGGACCGGGGAGGGACACGCATGATCCTGTCACTGCTCTTGGCCCAAGTGGCCGAACAGGCTCCGGTCGTGGCGAAAGCCTCGCCGGCCATCGTGAATAATTTCCAAATCGCCCTGCTGGCTTTTAAGTCGGGTGGCTGGATCGTCGCGCTCATCGGCGCCGCCGCAATGGTCGGTCGTCTGCTCGTCGACGAGGCCGCCGACGCCAGCTGGCAGCGCTCGCTGCGTCACGTCATCGCCGCCGCAATCTTCGCGGTCATCGCTTATTTCGTCACGTTCCAGTGGGAACTCTCGGCTTTGAACAAAGCCATCGTCCAGGGCCTCTGCGGCGCCGTCGCCCCGGAACTCGTCGACTGGCTGTCGACGACCATCCGCAAGAAACTCGGCTTCAAGGACAAGCAGCGCCCGCCGGCTTGGCGGAGTCTTTTCTCCCGCAAGAAGAAGGCCAAGCGTCGCCGTCGCGCGACCGCCAAGAAGGCCGCCCCGGCGAAGAAGGGTGCTCCGGCGAAGGCTGCGCCTAAGAAAGGCACCAAGAAACCAGCCGCTAAGAAACCCGCCGCCAAGAAGGCACCAGCTGAAAAGAAGCCGCGGGCCAAGAAGCCCGACGACGGTCAGTCCACCCTCAATCTTTAAACAAAAACCACCATGAGTGCCCAGCGTAGCCGCGGTCGATCCGCCAAGAACAACCTCATCCAAGCCGAGATCGGCATCGTCGGCATGGCCGTCGTGACGTTACTCGTCTCTCTGGCCGGCCTCTGGTTCAGCCACGAATTGCGTGACACGACCAAGCGCGTGAAGGATACGACCATCAGTATCCAGTCCTCCTTCGAAGCGTATAAGAGCGCCATGAAGTCCGCCGATACGGGCGTCGTGCTTTTCACCGACCAAGGCACGAAGTCGGATAACAAGAACGTCGAAGTGACCGCCACCGCGGCGACCAGTGCCTTGGAAGTCGCCGAGCGCGACACGAAGCAGTCGATCAAGCTGCTGGATCAGGTGATTGAACTACTTGCCACTTATGAGACCGTCACGGTGACCTTCGGCGCCTCGGCGCTGATTTTTGCGCTGTTCGTGGCGATTCGTCGGTTCCGCATGTAAGCGGACCGAGGTTTAAGCGAAGTGACCGAAGCCGCGGACCTTGATGGGTTCGCCATCGGCGACGTCACGGGCGAGGCCCGTGCCAGTTTCGACGACACCGATACGGGTGAGTGGGGTCTTCGGAAAGGCTTTACGGAAATGCGCTTCGATTAGGTCAGCACGGTCGGCACTCACGCTGAAGAGCAGTTCGTAGTCTTCACCGTCTTGCAAGGCGTGTTCGAGTGTGGGTTTACCGTCGGATTTGGCGAGCACGGCGGCCGCGTCGGCGATGGGTAGATGGGCCACGCTAATCCGCCCGTCGAACTTGGTTCCGAGCAGTCCGGGCAGGTCTTTGGCGAGGCCATCGGAGAGGTCGGTGCACGCCGTGACTTCGCCGTGCCCGCAGAGCCATTCGCCTTCGGCGAGGCGCGGGGAGAAATCAAGATGCTTGCCGTAGAGCGATCCGCCGAGCTGTCCGGTGACGAAGAGCACATCACCTGCGGCGCACATCTTGCGGGTCAGGATGCGGTGGGCGAAGCCTTGGACGGCGAGTGTGCCGATGAAGGCGCCGTTAGGGCCGCGGCAGATGTCGCCACCGACGATACGCAGGCCGGCCTTGGTGGCGGCACGACCGGCCCCGTGGGCGAAGTCGGTGAGCCAGGTCGCGTCGACGTCGGCGCCGATCACAAGGGAGAGTAAAGCGTCGGACGGCACTGCGCCCGCCGCAGCGAGGTCGCTGAGGTTCCGGTTCACCAGCTTAGCGCCGGCGCGGATACCATCACAGGCCGCGTCGAAGTGTCGGCCGAGGATTACTGAATCGATTGTGCTCGCCCGGATAGAGCGACCGCCCGTGGTCGGCAGGTGCGCACAGTCGCCTCCGGGTCCTTCGGGAAAAGCTGGCGCGGCTTCGGCCAGGGACTGCACCACGCGACGGATGAGTTCTTCCTCGGTCAGCTTGGCGACCGAACGGTCCGTGACGGTGGTGAGGGCTCCCATGGCTTCAGAGCGTGGAGGCGTTCGGGGCCAGTTTCAACCAGAGTAAGTTCCAACCGTTGAAACAGCAGTGGACGGCCATGCAGGTCAGCAGGCCATGGCGGTCGCGGACCAGACACATGAAGGCGCCGAAGGCGAATAGGGGCAGCGCCGCGGAGGGGCTCATGTGGGCGGCGCTGAAGAGCGCGCCGGTCAGGGCGATCGCGATCCAGCGTCCTTGGCGTTCGGAAGTCAGTTTTGTCATCACGTAGGCGAATGGGCCTGAGATGACCAAGATAGCAGCCAATCTGGTCAGGGAGTTGATTAAGAGTATGATATTCCTGGTCTCAGCGGGATTTCCGTCGGCCGGCGTCAGTGTTTGCGGATCCAATGGCGGAATAGCGAACGCTTCCAAGGGCAAGCCCGAGCAAAGCGAGAAAGTGATAGGGAAGATGATGGTCAGCCAGAGAATGCCGCGGATCCACTGATTGGAGTCGGATAGGATACGATTGAGGCCCGGGTAGACCATGCCGCGGAAGGCGAGTTCTTCCATGACGGGAGCACCAATCGTCACCGCCAAAACAATCGTCAGGAAGCGCCAAGTATCGACGTCGGTCTTGAGCACCGCGTCCACGATCTCTTGCGGTTCGTCGGCGGGCGGCTGGCCGGCCCAACCGCTGAGGAAGAGTTGTTCCCAGGCGACATGGAAGCCCTTCCAGACGAGCGTGGTGGCGAGGCCCAGGGCGAAGATCGAGAGTAGTCCGAGGAGGACGCGTTGGACGCTGAAGCCGAGGAGCGCCTGCCTGATGGGCGAGCCAGCGTTCTTTGACTCATCGGTCTCGATAGACTGTGCCCAGTCGAGCGTCTGGGGGGCGAGGGCGCCCATACCGAGCATCGCCAAGGCCGCGGTGAGCTGCCCACAGAACGCAGAGGTGAAAAGGTGCGCTTGCGAGATGCCGAAGTGAGTGGCGAAGCTTTGCATGACGAGTTGCGTCACCAAACCGAAAAGGATGCCGAAGGAGAGCAGGCCCGTGCAAAGGCTGATAATCGCATCGCTAGCGGAAATCGTCGGCGCGGCGATCTTACCCGGAAGGTCGCGCCAGCACTTCAGCGCATAGATGCCGATGAACGCCGCCAAGAGACTGACGATGACGCACGCCCAATCCCAAGGCCCGAAGGCATCGAGGGACTGCGTGAGCTCGTCCATCGCCGCTTAGGCTCCGAAGACCTGACGACCGCCGACGAACGTCGCGCGGACGCGACCCGTGAGGGCGCGACCGACGAGTGGGTTGTTACCGGACTTCGAGAGGAGATCGGCAGCCGTGGGCGTCCAAGCGGCCTTGGGGTCGAGGAGGACCAAGTCGGCAAGGGCGCCAGCCTTGAGCGTGCCAGCGGAGAGTCCGAGGGCCTTGGCCGGACCGTGCGTCAGGCGGGCGATGAGGAGGGAGAGGTCAGCGTGGCCGCCGGTGACAAGCGCCGTGTGAGCGGCCGCGAAGGCCGTCTCGAGCGTCGCGGCGCCGAACGGAGCCAGGTCGAACTCGCAATCCTTCTCGGTGGCCGTGTAGGGCGAGTGGTCGGAGCAGATCGCGTCGATCGTGCCGTCGACGAGCGCGGCGATGAGCGCGAGGCGATCGACTTCCTCACGAAGAGGCGGATTCGTCTTCAGGCTCGTGCCGTAGTGGGCCAGTGCGGCGTCCGTGAGGAGCAGGTGTAGGGCGGAGACTTCGGCCGTGACGGCGAGCTGCTTCGCCTTGGCGCGGCGGACGATGTCGGCGGAGCCGCCGGAGGAAAGGTGCTGCAGGTGGATGCGGGCCTTCGTGAGTTCGGCGAGCAGGCAGTCGCTCGAGACCACGACTTCCTCAGCGGTACGGGGCAGGCCGCGGAGGCCGAGGCGAAGGGACCAAGCGCCTTCGTGCATCTGGCCGCCTTCGGTCATGCTGCTATCCTGGCAATGATCCAGGACCACCAGGTCGAACATCGCGGCGTATTCCAGCGCGCGACGCATGATCTCGTTATTCTGGACGCCCGAGGTCGTATCGGTGACGGCGACCACGCCGGTCTTCTTCATCGTGCCGAGAGGAGCGAGGGCCTTACCTTCATGGCCCTTTGTGAGCGTGCCCGTGGGGAGCACGCGCACCGCGGCGTCGCGTGCGCAGATTTCGCGGAGGAGTTGAATCGTGCCGACGTTGTCCGCCGCGGGGAGCGAGTCGGGCATCGTGACCACGGTGGTGAAACCGCCGGCGGCGGCCGCGCGCGTGCCGGTGCGAATCGTCTCGCGGGGCGTGAGACCCGGTTCGCCGAGGCGGCAGTTCAGGTCGACGAAGCCCGGGGCGATCACGAGGCCCTTGCCGTCGATGATGCGGGCCTTGGCTTGGTCGGCGGGGGAGAGCTGGTCGACGAACTTACCGTCGAGGGCGAAGACGTCGCCCTTAGCTTCGTCGCGCTTGGCGGAGGGATCGATCACGCGGGCGCCGCGGATCCAGAGGGGGGAGTTATCGGCGGGATTCATCGGCTGATGGCTCCAGTGCAGAGGTGAAGGACGGCCATGCGGACGGCGACTCCGTTGCGCACTTGTTCAAGGATGACGGAGCGGGGGCCGTCGGCGACTTCGCTTTCGACTTCGACACCACGGTTGATGGGGCCTGGGTGCATCACGATCGCCTCGGGCTTGAGCCAGGCGGCGCGTTCGGCGTTGAGGCCGAACTGCGAGGTGTATTCACCGAGCGAGGGGAAGTGGGTGGTCGTCTGGCGCTCGTGCTGGATGCGCAGAAGCATCACCGCGTCGCAGTCCTTGAGGGCTTCCTTTAAGTCATGGACGATGCGGACCTGCGGGAAGGCTTCCTTCAGTGAGGCCGGGACAAGTGTCGCGGGGCCCGCGAGGGTGACCTGCGCGCCGAGCTTCGAGAGGCAGAGGATGTTGGATCGGGCGACGCGGCTGAAGAGGATGTCGCCGAGGATCGTGACCTTGAGGCCTTCGACCTTGCCGAAGCGCTGTCGGAGCGTGAAGGCGTCGAGCAGGGCCTGCGTGGGGTGTTCGTGAGCGCCGTCGCCGGCGTTGATCACTGAGATGTCGAGGACCGAGCCTAGGTAGCGGGCCGAGCCGGCGGAAGAGTGGCGCATCACGATCGCGTCGACGCCCATCGCGCGGATGTTCATTGCCGTGTCGCGGAGGGTCTCGCCCTTCACCAGGGAGGAGGCCGTCGTGTTAATCGAGACCACTTCGGCGCCGAGCTTCTTGGCCGAGATCTCGAAGGCCGTGCGGGTGCGGGTGCTCGGCTCGAGGAAGAGGTTCACCACCGTGCGGCCCTTCATCAGGTCGAGGCCCTTGCCCGGCGCGAGCGCGGGCAGGAACTGGTCGGCTTGGCGGAAGAGCAGTTCGATCTCGGCTCGGGAAAGCTCCTCGATGCCGGTCAGGTCTTTTTTCGTCCAGGTGTCTTGTGGGGCCATGCGGTGAGGTTCCGGTGGCCCTAACGAGGTTAGGACCATTGGGAAAGTGCGGAGGGAAGGCCCTTGGTCAAGGGCGTAGATAGGGGCAGGGCCAGAGCTAGGGCCAGGGCTAGGTGAATACCAAGCAAAAGCACGGTGTCAGAACATTTGTTCTCTAGAATGACTAGCCCGAGCCCTAGCCCTGGCCCTGATGTTCTCTTACTTCGCCAGCAACTCCCGCACCTTCGCGCCGATGGCGGCGGCGGCTTCGCCCTTCTTGTCCTTGTGGGCGGCAACGACGTTCACGAGTGCGCTGCCGACGACCACGCCATCGGCGACCTTGGCGATGGCTTGGACGTGCGCGGCGGTGGAGACGCCGAAGCCGACGCAGATCGGCAGCGAAGTGTGCTTACGGATCTCGGCGACAGCGGACGAAAGATTAGCGGCCAGTTCGGAGCGCTCGCCGGTCACGCCTTCGCGCGAGACGTAGTAGATGAAGCCCGAGGCGTGCTTGGCGATGAGGCTGATGCGCGCGGGCGGCGTGGTCGGAGCCACGATGAAGATATTGGCGAGACTGTGTTTCTTCGAGGCCGTGATCAGTTCGTCGGCTTCTTCGGGCGGGCAGTCGAGGACGAGCAGGCCATCGGCTCCGGCTTCGCGGACCTTAGCGCAGTAGCTGTCGAGGCCGAACGAGAATAGCAGGTTATAATAGCAATAGAGCACGATCGGCTTGTCCGTGCCGGCGCGCACGGCGCGAAGCACATCGAGCAGGCCGTCGTAGGTCATGCCGCCTTCGAGGGCCCGCTGGGCCGCGAGCTGGTTCGTGAGGCCGTCGGCTAGCGGGTCGGAGAAGGGCACGCCCACCTCGAGCACGTCCGCGCCGTTCTGTGCCAGGGAGAGCAGTACGGCCTTGGACGTCTCGACGTCGGGGTCGCCGGCGCAGACGTAGCTCACGAAGGCCGGGCGGCCTTCGGCTTTACAGCGGGCGAACGTCTGGGCTAAG
>JBEEKW010000050.1:0-25344 GCA_041168485.1 Verrucomicrobiota bacterium | reverse complement strand
GAGCCATCCTTTTGCTTGCCGACGCCGACCGTGCCAAGGATCCACTGACCCGAGGCTTCTGCGACCGGTGCGGCGACGGTGGCTTTCTTGGCCGGCTTCTTGGCCTGACCAAAGAGCAGACCAACCGAAAGGAACAAAGCGACGAGGGGCGAGCGCATGGATAGATTCATAGGGGCACGGACGGGGACAGGGACAGGCAAAAATTAGGGCCGGAGTCCGCAGACCCCGACCCTTTTTCTACTGGCCCTAGCCCTGGCCTTGTTATCAGAGACTCCGCAGATAAGCGGCCAGATCGGCGACGCCCTGCTCGGTCAGACCCATCTGGGCCGGCGTGAACATAAGCGAGCGGTCGAGATGCTTCTCTTCCTTAATGCGATTGCGGGGAATCGACTGCACGAGGCCACCCATGGACTTGATCATCAGCGGATCACCCGAAGACAGCACCATGCCCGTGATGACCATGCCGTCGTCGAGCACCACGCGCGTGCCTTCAAAGCCGTGCGAGATGTTATTGGAAGGCTGGGCGATATTCAGGATCAGCGACTCGAGCGATTGCTGCTTGGCATAGGTCGTCAGATCCGGACCGAAGTCGATGCCCTTACCGTCGAATTTATGGCAAGCATAGCAAACAGCGGCCGCGGCCTTGCCATTGGCGACATCGCCCTTGAGCGCGGCGATGACCTCGACTGAGGCGAGACCCTTCGCGCCCGGCATCTCCGGCGGCAGGTCGCTAGCCACCAGCTTGGCCGTGGCGGCATTGCCCCCACGCGCCTTGACGATGGCATCGACGTCGAAAGCCTTCCAGAGGCTGGCCTTTCGATTGCCGACCCACCATTTGGCGAGATCCGCCTGGGCAAACTTTTTGTCCAGCGAGAGCTCAACCATCGTGCCGGCGGCTTCGGCGCTTCGCGTGAAGGCGAGCGTGGTGAGGTCGCGCTTGAGGTCGATCTCGCTGAGCTTGCCGGAGAGCAGGCGGGCGCGGACCTCACGGACGGCGGAAGCCGGGTGCAGGCGCCAGGTGAGCCAGGCGTAGGCTGGGGTCCATTCCAGAGACGACGTGGCCATCACCTTGGCGATGGCGGCATGGACGACAGGTTCGCGGTCCGTCGAAGCGAGGCCGATGGCCTCAAGATAGGCGCGATCCTGACCGTCAAACTGCTGGGCAATCGTCACGAGCGTGGCGATGGCGGCCGGGGTCTTGAAGTCGCGCAAGGCGAGAGCGACCTCGCGACGCACGGCGGCGGACTTATCCTTGGCCAGGCTTTCGCAAAGCGAGAAGACGTCACGATCGGCGGCCCGGAGGGCGCGGAAAGCCACGAGGCGACGCGTATCATCTGCGGAAGCGAGCTCCTTGCGGGCGATTGCGACACCCTTATCGCCGAGCTGTGCGAGCAGCCAGACGGCGCGAGAAGCGACGTAAGGGTTGGCGTCGGCAAGGAGAGCCGCGACATCATCGACGACCTTGTCCCCCGCTGCCTTGAGGCGATTGAAGCCACCGGCGCGGACGTTAGGCGAAGGATTACGTAAAGCAGCGATCTGGCCAGCAGCGGTGGAGAGGTCGATCTTGGGGACGACCGACTTGAAGCCCTTGGGAGCGATGCGGTAAATCGTGCCGGAAAGGCCGTTGTCACGCGTAGCGTGTCCGCCCACGCCGGGGTCAAACCAATCAGCGACGTAGATCGCACCATCCGGCCCAACGCAGACATCGGACGGACGGAACTTGGTCTTCAGGACGCCGGTGGCCTTGCCACCAAGGAAGTCGGAACCAGCCCACTCCTTCTCCTTATTGGAGGTGAAGAAGTCGAAGCGCTCGAGCTTCATGCCGGCGCCATCAGGCTTGGGCAGGTAACCGAAGACGACATTCTTACCGGCTTCGCAGGCGAGGAGCAGGCCGTTCCACTTCGGATCCAGCGCGCCGTTCTCGTAGAACGCCACGCCGGTCGGAGAGCCGCCGCCGTAGACATCGCCCGCGGGCATGGTGCCGGGGTCATCCTGTCGCCATTCGGCGACGGGGGTTTCCTGACCAGGACGCTTGTCGGCACCCCAGGAGCGCAGGCCGTCGGCGGAAGCGAAGCCGGCATTACCACCTTCCATGATTAGGGAGACACGGCAGGCGGGTGGATCGTCGTTGTCGCTCTGGTACATATCGCCGAACGAATTGATAGACTGCTCGTAGCTGTTGCGATAATTGTGGCCGACGATCTTCAGGTCGGAGCCGTCGCTATTCATGCGTACGGAGAAACCGCCAATCCAGACGTTGCCGTCATCGCTGCGCCGGCCGGCGATACTCTGCAGCATGTAAGGGCTGCCCATAAAGAAACGACGGCCCATCTTATCGGTGAAGTTGGCGCCCATGTTGCCTTGATTGAAGTTCCACTTGCCGTCTGGACCAAAGGTCGCGCTGTGGAGGCTGTGGTCGTGCTGACGTCCGTTAAAGCCGGTGAGTAGGACTTCTTTCTTGTCGACGGACAGGTCAATTACACCGTCGCCGTTCACGTCGGTGTAGACGATCAGGTCCGGCGGCTGGGAGACGACGACCTTACCGTCGATATGGGCCACGCCCAAGGGGGATTCAAGGTTGGTATCCTGGGTAAAGACGGTGACCTTGTCGGCCTTGCCGGCGCCGAGGGTGTCCTCGAGAATCACGATGCGGTCGCCCTCCGGACGGCGGCCCTTCTTACCGCGATAGTTGACGCCTTCCGCGACATACATGCGGCCACGCTCGTCGAAATCGATATTGGTCGGATTTAAAATCTGCGGAGAAGTCGCCCAGATGGTGACCTCGAAGCCTTCCGGGACGGTAAAGAGTTCCGCCGGTACCGCGAGAGGTCCAGCGTCGTAGTCAACCGGCTTGTACTTGGCTGGGCGCGTAGTGAAGACCGCGAACTTGACGTCGGCCGAGCTGGCCTTGCCTCCGCGGATCGCACCACCGTCATCGATGCCAATCTTGGCACGGAAGGACTTAGCCGGCGCCGGCAGTTCGTAGGCGATGAACGAGCTGGCGTGCGTGCCGATGCCGCGCGTGTATTCTTTGCCGGCGATCTTCAGGGGCTTACCGTCGTAGTTCTTGCCAATGCGGGTGGTGCCAAGCGACTGGGCTTCCTTCCACTTGAGCTTGGTCAGGTCGATGACCGTGCCGTCGACCAAGACAACCTCAGGTTCGATCCAATTGGCCCAATCGCAGGCATTTCCGTCGATTTCGGCGACCAGCAGGTAAAGTTCCTTGGAGCCGTTGAGCTCTGCATTGAACTCGACGAGCCGCTGTTTGTCCTTGGCGAGCAGGAGGGGCGATTCGGCGACCGGCTTAGGGTCGGCGGCGGAAGCCAAGGCGGCCAGGCCAAGTAGAGCCAGCAGAGAGGCATTGGCCTTGCGAAATACGGTATTCATGGGGGGTAAGGGGTAACTCATAGACACCCACATTGGGTGACGGTTCAACCCTAACAGCGTCGTTACCCCCCCATAGGCTTAAAATACGTACGGACGGCTTTACATCCCGATGACAGCCAACACGTTTTAGGAACCAAGGGCACCCCGCCCTGTCCTATCCTTTTCCGATGTCTTTCCGGTCTCTCTTTGGCCCCATTCTGATAGCCCTCTCGGCCACCGCCGCCGAGCAGGCCGCTCCCCCTACGGCTGCCCAACTGGAATTCTTCGAAAAGGAGGTCCGCCCGGTCCTCGCCGACAATTGCTACAAGTGCCACGGACCGAAGAAACAGAAGTCCGGCCTCCGTCTTGATTCCCGAGAGCTCATCCTGAAGGGCGGCGAACTCGGGCCGATCGTTGTGCCCGGTAAACCCGAAGTCAGCCGCCTCATCCTCTCCGTCAACCACGCCAAGGGTCAGGATGTCTACGCCATGCCCGGCGAAGACGAGAAACTTCCGCCCAAGGCGATCGCCGCCCTGACCGAATGGGTTCGTCAAGGTTTGCCGTGGCCGACCGAGTCTTCACCAGTCGCGCATGACCCAAGCAAGCACTGGGCGTTCAAGACCGTCCAGGCTCCTGCTTCCCCGGTCATCACTTCCACAGACGCCGCCAAGGTCCGCCAACCTCTGGATCGTTTCGTGCTCGCGAAGCTGAAGTCCGCCGGCCTCGACTTCAATCCGGAGGCGCCCCGCGAAGTCATCGTCCGTCGCCTGACGCTCGCCCTCTGGGGCTTCAACCCTTCCGCCGAAGAAATTACCGCCTACGTCAACGACCAGGACCCGCAAGCCACGGAGAAGCTCGTCGACCGCCTCCTCGCCGCGCCGGCCTTCGGCGAACGCTGGGCCCGCCACTGGCTCGACGTCGCCCGCTACTCCGACACGAAGGGCTACGTCTTCCAGGAAGAGCGACGCTATCCCTACGCCTACACTTATCGCGACTGGGTGGTGAACGCCTTCAACCAGGACCTGCCTTACGACCAATTCCTGCGCCTGCAGATCGCCGCCGACCAGATCGCCAAGGACCCTGAGAACAACCGCGACCTCGCCGCGCTCGGCTTCCTGACGCTCGGCCGTCGTTTCCTCAACAGCACCCCGGACATCATCGACGACCGTATCGACGTGGTCATGCGCGGCACCCAAGGCCTCACGATGGCCTGCGCCCGTTGCCACGACCACAAGTTCGACCCGTTGCCGACGACCGAATACTACTCGCTGTATGCGATCTTCAATTCGAGCCAGGAGCCGAAAGAACTGCCGCCGCTCAAGCCGTTTACGCGCACCAAGGAGACCGACGAATTCGACGCCGAGCTCGCCGTCCGTCAGAAAAAGCTCAACGACTTCATCCAGAGCCGCTACGAACTTTCGTACTCGCCGGAGAAGACCGCGGCTTACCTTAACCTCGCCCAAGAGTCCTTCAAGGACACCAAGCTCGACGCCAATCAAAAGGCCAAGGCTGCTAACCTCTACGCGTCCGTGCTCGGTGGCTGGAAGAACGCGCTGAAACCGAAGCTGACCGCGACGGACCCGGTATGGGGCGCTTGGTTGTCGCTCCAAGGCGTACCCGATGCGGAATTCCCGAAGCGCCTCGCCTCGCTTCTCGCTCAGCCGACCCAATTCGCCGATCCGCTCCTGCGCGCCCGCCTGCAGGCCAAGGCTCCAACCAAGCTCGCCGAACTGACCGCAACCTACGCCGCCCTTCTTTCCGAAGCCCGCAAGGCCGACAACGCCACTCGCGCCGAGTGGAAGCCCTGGCGTGACCTGATCCTTCATCCCACTGGGCCGACCGTGATGACGCCGGCCTCGCTGATCAGCACCTATAACATCGCCGACCGTAACACGCGCACCAACCTCGAGATCCAGGTCGCCAGTTTCAAGGCCACGAGCCCGAAGAGCCCGCCCCACGCGATGGTCCTGCTAGACAAACCCACGGCCGTCAAAGGCGTCGTCTTCCTTCGCGGTAGCGCATCCCGTCCAGGCAAAACCGTCCCCCGCCAATTCCCCGCCATCCTCACCGATGGCAAGGTGAAGGAATTCACCGAAGGGAGCGGACGTCTCGACATGGCCAATGCCATCGCGAGCAAGTCGAACCCGCTCACCGCCCGCGTGATGGCCAATCGCATCTGGACCGAACTTATCGGCCGCAGCTTGGTCGAAACCCCCAGCGACTACGGCGTCCGCACGCCTTTGCCGAAGAACCCCGAGCTGCTTGAATACCTCGCCTCGACCTTCATGAAGGACGAGTGGTCGATGAAGAAGCTCATCCGTTCGATCGTCCTCTCCCGCACTTTCCTGCAGACGGTCGATGTGCGCACCGAAGCCCTAGCCAAGGACCCCGACAATGACCTGAGCTGGCGTGCCCAACGCCGCCGCCTCGATTTCGAAGCCATGCGCGACAGCATGCTACGGGCTGCCGGACGTCTCGACGCCGCCAAGATCGGCGGCCAACCGTTCAATCTCGAAGCGAACTTCTCCGAGCCGCGCCGTACACTCTACGGCAGCATCGATCGCCAGAATCTCCCCGCGTTCTTCCGCACGTTCGACTTCGCCAATCCGGACTATCACGTCCCGAAGCGCAACCAGACCACCACCCCGCAGCAGGCGCTCTGGATGATGAACCATCCGTTCGCGCGCACCCAAGCTGATGCCCTCGTCGCTAAGACCGCCGTCCTGCCCTCGAGCGAAGAAAAGGTGAAGGCTCTCTACCTCTCCGTCCTCGGTCGTTTGCCGAACAAGAACGAGGTCGCCCTCGCCCTCGACTATCTCCGCGAAGCGGAACTGGCGCCCGCCCCGGCGAGCTGGCGCAACGGCTACGGCGGCTGGAACACTTCCACCAAGGCAGTCGCGTTTACCGAGATGAAGGTCCAAACAAAGGATCGCATCGCTCCGACCGACAAGATGCCAGACAAGGAGTTCTCGCACACGTTCCTCACTGCCAAGGGCGGACACCCCGGCGATAAGACCGACGCCACCGCGGTGATCCGCCGCTGGACGACCGGTAGTGCCGGCAAATATCGTATCGAAGGCACGTTGGCGGTACCCAGCAAGGCCAGCGACGGCGTCCGCGCCCGCATCATCACGGCCCGTAAAGGCATCCTCGCCGAAGTCGTGACTAAGGGCGCCTCCTCGGCTTCCGTTAACATAAACGAGGTCGAGCTGGCCGCCGGCGAGAGCATCGACTTTATCGCCGATAACTTCATCGGCTCCAACAGCGACGGCTTCTCTTGGTCGCCGGTGATCAAGGACGCCAAGACCGGCGAAGTCCTCACGTCCGCCGCCGGCGAATTCGGCAAGAAGCCGGACCGTCAGTCTGCCCTTTCCACCTTCGCCCAGATCCTCTTGACCAGCAACGAATTCATCTTCGCCGACTAATGAACCATCTCGACTCACTCTCCCTCGGCTCCCGCCGTGAGTTCCTCCGCCGTGTCGGCATGGGCCTCGGCGGCGTCGCCATGGCTTCGCTCCTTCAACAGGAACTCCGTGGTACGGAGATCAAAGTAGACCCGCTCCGTCCGCTGGCCGCCCGCAAGCCCCCGCTGCCCTGCAAGGCGAAGCGCGTGATTCATATTTTCGCCAACGGCGGTGCTTCGCAGGTCGACACGTTCGACCGCAAAATCGCCCTCGACAAGTACCACGGCAAGACTCTCCCGGGAGACTATATCGCCACCGAGCGCAAGACTGGCGCCGCTTTCCGCTCACCCTTCACCTGGAAGCGCTACGGTAAGAGCGGCCTGGAGGTCAGCGAACTCTTCGATAAGACGGCCCAGCATGCCGACGACCTCTGCGTCATCCGCTCGATGAAGGCCGACGTGTCCAACCACGAGCCTTCTCTACTCCTGATGAACTGCGGCGAAGCCCGCCAGGTCCGCCCGTCGATGGGCTCTTGGGTCACCTATGGTCTGGGCACGGAAAACGAAAACCTCCCGGGCTTCATGACGCTTTGCCCTGGCGGCTTCCCCATCCAGGAAACGCAGAACTGGCAGTGCGGCTTCCTCCCCGGAGTCTACCAAGGCAACTACGTTGATACCTCTAAGCGTAGCGTCGAAGAACTGATCGAGAACATCCGCAACTTCGGTCTCTCCCGTCCGGCCCAGCGCCAGCAGCTCGACCTGCTGGCCAAGCTCAACGCCGCCCACCAATCCGTCCGTCCGCAGGACGCCGCCCTCGAGGCCCGCGCCCAGTCCTTCGAGATGGCCTACCGCATGCAGCTCGAGGCTACCGACGCCTTCGACATCGGCCGCGAATCCGAAAAGACGCGCGAGATGTACGGCGAAACCACGCTCGGCCGCCAGTTCCTCATCGCCCGTCGCCTCGCCGAACGCGGTGTCCGCTTTATCCAGCTCTGGCATGGTGCCGGTCAGCCGTGGGACAGCCACGACGACATCGAGAAGAACCATAAGCGTCTCGCGATGGAAGCCGACCAGCCCATTGCGGCGCTACTCACCGACCTTAAGCGCCTCGGCATGCTCGACGAGACCCTCGTGATTTGGGGCGGCGAATTCGGCCGTACCCCGACCGTCGAACTCCCAACGCCGGGCTCCAACGCCGGCAAGATCAACGGCCGCGACCACAACAGCCACGGCTTCACGATGTGGATGGCCGGCGGCGGCGTGAAGGCCGGCACGGTCTACGGCGAGACCGATGAATTCGGCTACAAATCCGTGAAGGATATCGTCCACGTGCATGACCTGCATGCGACCATCATGAGGCTCCTCGGATTCAATCACGAAGAATTTACCTTCCGCAGTTCCGGACGCGACTTCCGCCTCACGGACGTCCACGGCAAGATTGTCCAATCCATTATCGCCTGATGCGCCTGCTCGCCCTGCTGCTCTGTCTCGCCGCCACCACGGCTTCGGCGGCCGAGACCAAGGTGATCAAGGACATCAGCTACAAGGATGACGTCATCTCCCAGACGCCCTACGAGCAGGAACGCTGTAAGCTCGACCTGACCGTCCCGGTCGGCGCCAAGGGCTTCGCTACCTACGTTTATTTCTATGGCGGCGGACTCAAGAAAGGCTCCAAAGACCTAGCCTCGGAATACTGTTCCGAAATCCGCCAAAGCCTCGCCCAAGCCGGCGTCGCGGTGGTCACGCCCGACTACCGACTGAGCCCGAAGGCAAAATACCCCGCCTACGTCGACGACGCCGCCGCGGCCTTTGCGTGGACGGTAAAGCACATCGCCGAACACGGCGGCGACCCGCACAAGGTCTTCATCGGTGGCCACTCCGCCGGCGCCACGCTCGCCTTGCTCGTCGGCATGGACCCGAACCGACTGAAGCCCCACGGACTCACCCTAGGCTCCGTCGCCGGCATCGCCCAGGTCAGCGCCCAAGTCCTCACGCATTACACGATCCGTGAAGAACGCGGCCAGCCGCGCTACGCCATCACCTGCGATGAAGCCGCGCCGGCGTTCTACATCCGCAAGACCCTGCCGCCAATCCTCTCAATCTACGCCCAGAACGACATGCTTAGCCGCGCCGAGGAAAATCTCTTCTTCGTGACCACACTCAAGGCCGCCGGTCACTCCGAGAACTATTCATTGCGTGTCGACGATCGCGATCACGGCACGGTCGGTCATAATATTCGCAACCTCGACGACCCAGCCCGCCTCGCGATTCTTAACTTCATCGCGAAGCAATCCGCCAGCCGCTAAGCGTCCTTGGGTCGGTGTTCCACCCCTACCCCTACCCCTCTTAGTCCATGCTCCTCCGCCTCACCCTGCTCTGCCTCATCACCCTCCGCCTCACCGCAGCGGAGACCTATGACCTCGTCGTCTACGGCGGCACGTCCGCCGGCGTTATCGCCGCTGTCCAGGCAAAGAAGATGGGGAAGTCCGTGGTCATCGTCGGCCCTGATCGCCACCTCGGCGGACTCAGCAGCGGCGGCCTCGGCTACACGGACACGGGTAATAAAGCCGTCATTGGCGGCCTGGCCCGCAACTTCTACCACCGCGTCTGGGTGGAATACCAGAAGGACGCCACCTGGGCCTGGCAGCGACCCGAAGCCTTTGGCAACAAGGGCCAAGGCACGGTGGCGATGGACAAGGATGAACGCACGATGTGGATCTTCGAGCCGAGCGTGGCGGAGAAGGTCTTCGAGGATTACGTGAAGGAATTCGGGCTCACGGTCCATCGCGACGAATGGCTCGACCGGGCCAAAGGAGTCCGGATGGAAAACGGCCGCATCACGGAGATCACGATGCTCTCGGGCAAGAGTTTCGCAGGAAAGATGTTCATTGACGCCACTTATGAGGGCGACCTACTCGCCGCCGCCGGCGTCAGCTATCACGTCGGCCGCGAAGCCAACGCGACCTACGGCGAGACCTGGAACGGCAACCAAGTCGGCATCCTGCACCATGGCCACCATTTCGGCGCGGTGAAGAAACCGATCAGCGCCTATAAGATCCCGGGCGACCCCGCCTCGGGCTTGCTGCCGCGTATCTCGGCCGAGCCTCCGGGCGTCCGCGGCGAAGGCGATAAGCGCGTCCAAGCCTATTGCTTCCGCTGGTGTGCCACGGATCATCCCGACAACCGCATCCCCTTCCCCAAGCCCGCGAAGTATGACGCCGCACAGTACGAACTCGTCGTCCGCGTCCTAGAGGCTGGCTGGCGCCAGACCTTCCATAAGTTCGACCTACTTCCCAACCGGAAGACGGACACGAATAATCATGGTCCGTTCAGCTTCGATAACATCGGGATGAACTATGATTACCCGGAGGCTTCCTACGAACGCCGCCGCGAGATCATCCAGGAACATCGTGAATACCAGCAAGGCCTCCTATGGTTCCTGGCCAACGACCCACGCGTGCCGGCCGACGTCCGGGAAGAAGCCAACCGCTGGGGTCTCCCGAAGGATGAGTTTAAGGACAACGGCCACTGGCCACACCAGATTTATGTCCGCGAGGCCCGCCGCATGGTCGGCGCCTTCGTCATGACCGAGAACGAGCTGACGAAGAAGCAGCCCACGCCCGACTCGGTCGGGATGGGCTCCTACACCATCGATTCGCACAATGTGCGGCGTTACGTGACCCCGGAAGGTAACGTTCAGAACGAAGGCGACATCGGCGTGCCGATCTCCCCTTACTCCATCGCCTACGGCTCGCTGGTGCCGAAACGTGGCGAGTGCGCCAACCTCTTCGCGCCCGTGGCCTGCAGCGCCACGCATATCGCCTACGGCTCTATCCGCATGGAACCTGTGTTCATGATCCTCGGCCAGTCTGCCGCGACGGCCGCCGTAATGGCGATCGACGGCAAGCTCGCCGTTCAGGACGTCCCCTACGCCGCCTTGCGAGACCGCCTCGCCGCGGACGGACAAGTGCTCGAGCATGCCTCCTCAAAGGAAAAGCCGAAGGGGCATGGTAATGGCAAAGCTGTCGGCTCCATACCAGGAGTCACGGTCGACGATGACGACGCGCAACAGACCGGCGCGTGGAAGCAAAGCTCGGCCAACGGAGGTTTCTTCGGCTCCGGTTACCATCACGACGACAAGGGAGCGGGCGGTCCGGCCGAAGCGAGCTTCGTGGCCAAACTCCCGACCGCAGGTAGCTACGAGGTTCGCATCGTGGTCGTACCGAATGCGCTCGTGACGGCCTGCTTTCCCTGGGAACCTACCGCTTCCCGGCAGGCCCGGCCAAGGTAAGCGTCGGCAATCAAGGCGCCTCGGGCTACGTGCTCATAGACGCGGTAAACTGGCAGGCCCGCTGAGGGACTTCCCTTGAAATCCATTGAAACCTCCGGGGCGTAGGGTTGTCATAAGGACATCCCCATGCGCGTCCTGCCTTTAGTCGCCCCCTTGCTTGTCGCCGGACTCCTCGGAGCCGCCGAAACCACCGATGCGGTCCGCTTCAACCGCGACATCCGTCCGATCATGTCGGACACCTGCTTCCACTGCCACGGCTTCGACCCGAAGTCGCGCAAGGGAGGCCTTCGCCTCGACCTCCGCGAAGAAGCCCTGAAGGCCGGCAAGAGCGGCGAAATCGCCATCGTGCCGGGCAAGCCCGAGCAAAGCGAAATCATCAAACGCATCTTCTCGACCGACGCCGAAGATGTGATGCCCGAAAAGGAATCGCACAAGACTCTCACGGCTGCTCAGAAAGAACTCTTCCGCCGCTGGGTCGCCCAAGGCGCCGTCTACGAACCACACTGGGCTTACAAGCCGCTGGAGGCACCGGCCATCCCAGCAATCCCCGCCGGCGGTAAGAATCCGATCGACGCTTTCATCGGTGCTAAACTCGCCGAGAAGAAAGTCACCCCTTCCGCCGAAGCGTCGAAAGAACGCCTGCTCCGCCGTGTCTCGCTCGACTTGACCGGCCTACCGCCCACCCCAGCCGAGACTGCCGCCTTCCTCGCCGACAAGTCTGCCGACGCGTATGAGCAACAGGTTGACCGCCTGCTGGCCTCACCCCACTTCGGGGAACGTATGGCGATCTGGTGGCTGGATGTCGCCCGCTTCGCCGACACGGTCGGGTTCCACGGCGACCAGAATCAGCGTATCTTCCCTTACCGCGACTACGTCATCAAGGCATTCAATGACAACAAACCGTTCGACGTCTTCACGCGCGAACAACTAGCCGGCGACCTCCTGCCCAGTCCGACCGATGAACAACTCGTCGCGAGCGGTTATAATCGCCTGAACATGATGACCCGCGAAGGCGGCGCCCAGGCGAAGGAATACCTTTCGAAGTATGGCGCCGAACGCGTGCGCTCGGTCTCCAACGCCTGGCTGGGCAGCACCTTCGGCTGCGCCGAGTGCCACGACCACAAATTCGACCCGATCAAGTCCGCTGACTTCTACACCCTCCAGGCATTCTTCGCTGACGTAAAGCAGTGGGGCGTCTACGCGGACTACAATTACACCCCCGAACCCGAACTCAAAGGCGTCGGCAATGACCACCCTTTCTATCCGGAAGTCCGTAGCAAGAACGCCTACCTCAGCAAGAAGGATGCTGAGTTCCGCGCCGAGCTCGCGTCGTTCTATGAAAAGACCTTAGCCGAACAGAAGGACCTGACCGAGATCTCCGCCTGGCAGAAAGGTATCGCCACCTTCCTGTCCGAACACCCCACCGGCCTCACCTCCCCAGCAGGTACCTCATTCCACAAGGCTGCACCTCCCGCCGCGCCTGCCAAAAAAGCGCCCGTGAACACCAATGCGACTACGGCCGCCAAGAAGCCTGCTGCCAAGAATGCAGTCGTCGTTGTCCCCGCCCCCATCGCTTTCGCAGCCGGTGCCTCTATCAAGATGCCCAAGGGCGTCGCTAAAGGTGAAGACTTTGTCATCACGCTCAATGCCAGCAACACGCCTATCGCTTCGGTCCGTATCGACCTGCCCAAGGGCTCCCTGCCGGCCGGCTCCGGCCGCTCCATCACCGCCCGCTTCGGCATCCTCGACGCCAAGGGCAAGGAACGCCCGGTCGGCTTCCACTTAGCCGACGCCACGCATCGTGAACCACGTTACAAGAGCTCCGTCGAAGCGACCGACATCAACGCAGGCTGGTCGCTGAAGATGCCGGACGCTGACGTCCATGCGGTCTGGCTGCTCGACACGCCAGTCACAGTGAAGGCCGATGAGAAGTTCGTGGTACACTTTGAAAGCAACGCAGCTCTGACGCTCAAAGTGTCCGTCTCGCCGGTCGCCCATGACAACCCCTTGAAGGCGACTTCCCCAGAGACTCTCGCCGTCCTTAAGGAATCCCCCCTCACGCCAGCGAGCATGGGGCTCTACCTGAACTCCCGCGGCACCGACCGCGCCACGCTCGCGAAGTCACGCGCGATTGTCGGCAATATCCGTCGCCAGAACAACGGCTACGCCTGGTCGATGGTCACCCAGGCCGCCAAGCCTCTCACGGTACGCATCCTGCCTCGCGGCAACTTCCTCGACGAGACCGGCCCCGTCGTCCTCCCCACGACGCCTTCATTCCTCCCGGGACTACGCACGAGCACCGAAGAAAAGCGCCTCACCCGCCTCGATCTCGCCAACTGGATCACCTCCAAAGACAACCCCATCACCGGTCGCACGGTCATGAACCGCCTCTGGCAGATCTTCCACGGCACCGGCCTCAGCGCCGGCCTCGATGACCTCGGCTCGCAAGGCGAACTGCCCTCGCATCCTGAGCTCCTGGAATGGCTGTCCGTGGAGTTCCGCGACAAGGGCTGGGATATGAAGAAGATGGTCCGCCTGATGGTCACGAGCCGGACTTACCGCCAGAGCAGCAGCCTCCGCCCCGACCTCAAGGAGACCGACCCCAACAACCGCCTGCTCGCCTCGCAGAATCCCCGTCGCCTCGACGCCGAATTCGTCCGCGACAACGCCCTCTTCATCGCCGGGCTCCTGAATGTCGCCGATGTCGGCGGACCCAGCGTGATGCCTTACCAGCCCGAAGGCTATTATGAGCCGATACAATTTCCCAATCGCACCTATGTCGCGAGCAAGGACTCCGACCAGTGGCGCCGCGGTCTCTACATCCACTGGCAACGTATGTTCCTGCATCCGATGCTGATCAATTTCGACGCCCCCGCGCGCGATGAGTGCACCGCACTCCGCAATTACAGCAACACCCCGCAGCAGGCCCTGACCCTCCTCAACGATCCGACCTTCGTGGAAGCCGCCCGCGCCATGGCCGCCCGCCTGCTGGCCTTGCCTTCGAGTGATCGCCTGAGTCACGGCTTCCGCCTCGCCATGGGTCGCGACATGAAGCCCTCCGAGCGCCCCTCGCTGGAAAAGCTGATTAGCGAACAGACGGCATATTATAAGTCCAATCCCGCCGAAGCCGCCAAGCTGATCAAGGTCGGCTTCAGCCAATCGATGGCCAGCGATCCGGCCGAACTCGCCGCCTGGACGCAGGCGTGCCGCGTCCTCCTCAATTCCCACGAAGCGATCACCCGCTACTAAGATCATGCGCCCTTACGACCCCATCGCCCACGCCCTATCGATCAATCGACGGAGCTTCCTTACCAAGAGCGCCTATGGCCTCGGCAGCGCGGCCTTTGCCATGCTCGCCGCGAAGTCGGGCTTCGCCGACCTGCACGCCGCCCAGTTCTCGAAGGGCGCCCTCAAGACGCCGCACCTGCCCGTCAAAGCCAAGCGCGTCATCTTCCTCTGCATGGCCGGCGGACCTCCCCACCTGGAGCTCTTCGACAACAAGCCGGTCCTCAAGAAACTCCACGACCAGCCCTTCCCGGAATCGTTCACCAAGGGTAAGCAAATCGCCCAGCTTCAGAACGCGGTCCTCAAGGCCCGTGGAGGCTCCTTTGAATTCAAGAAGTGGGGCAAGTCGGGCATGGAACTCACCGACATCTTCCCTCATATCGGTTCTGTCGCCGACGACCTCTGCGTCGTGCGCTCGCTGAAGACAGAACAGATCAACCACGATACTGCCCACGCTTTCTTCAATACGGGTTCGATCATCAAGGGGCGCCCGAGCATGGGCTCTTGGCTGCTTTACGGCCTTGGCTCTGAGACCGAGAATCTGCCGGGCTACATCGTGCTGACCTCCACTGGACGCACCGGCCAGCAGCCGATCTCCTCCCGCCAGTGGTCCAGCGGCGTCCTGCCCAGCAAATATCAAGGCATCCAATTCCAGTCCAAGGGCGAAGCCGTCCACTACATCGGTAACCCCGAAGGCGTCTGCCAGAGCACCCAACGTCAGGTCATCGACGAGATCCGCCGACTCAACGGCCAGCTCGCCGAAGAGACCGTCGATCCGGAGATCGCCACGCGCGTCGCCCAATACGAAATGGCCTTCAAGATGCAGTCGAGCGTGCCGGAGCTCCTCGACTTCAAGGCCGAGTCCGCGCAGACGCTCGAGAATTATGGCATCAAGGAAGTCGGCGACGGTTCCTTCGCCTCGAATTGCCTCATGGCCCGCCGCCTGGCGGAACGCGGAGTACGCATGATTCAGCTCTACCACCGCGCCTGGGATCTCCACGGCGGCCTCGACAATGGCATGAAGATGGGCGCCGAAGACGTCGACAAGGCCACGGGCGCCCTCATCCGCGACCTCAAGGAACGCGGCATGCTCGACGACACGCTCATCCTTTGGGGCGGAGAATTCGGCCGCACTCCGATGGGACAAGGCACGGGCCGCGACCACCATATCGCCGGCTACTCGGTCTTCCTGGCCGGCGGCGGCGTCAAGGCCGGCACGACCTACGGCGCCACCGACGAACTCGGCTACAACGCGGTCGAGAACGTCGTCGATGTCCATGACCTGCACGCCACGATGCTCGCCTTGATGGGCATCGATCACCATCGCCTGAACGTGAAGTATCAAGGCCTCGACGTCCGCCTCACCGGCGTCGCGGGCAAGGTAGTCAAGGGCATCATGGCCTAGCGGTAAACGACACTTAAACGCCGTTAAAATTCGGCGTTTAGACTTCAATGGTCAGGGTGGAATCGTAAGGTCAAACCATGCCCCTCCACCGCCTCACCCTGACGGCCGCCCTCCTGGCGTCCGCCTTCGTCAACGCTTTCGCCGCCGACGCAATCACGCCGACCGCGAAGACCGAACTCTTCAACGGCAAGGACACCGTCGGTTGGGTGGTCTACCCGGAAGCCGGCAAGGATTCCTGGTCCATCAAGGACGGCATCCTCGCGTGTACCGGAAAGCCCAATGGCTTCCTCCGCACCGAGAAGAGCTACAAGCAGTACCGCTTCACGGTCGAGTGGCGCTTCACCAAGACGGGCAACACTGGCGTGGTCGTGCACATGACGCCCCCCGACGCGGTCTGGCCGAAGAGCATCGAATGCCAAGGCATGCACAAGAATCAAGGCGACTTCTACTTCTGGAACGGCGCCACGCTCACGGGCGGCACGGAGCTCAAGGACAAGAAGAGCGGTAAGATCCGCGGCTACCGTCTGGGCAAGCAGTCCGATGCCGAAAAGCCGGCCGGCGAATGGAACACCTTCACCACGGTCTGCGACGGCAACACGGTCACGATCCTCGTCAACGGCAAGGAAGTGAATAAGGCCACCGGCACCAATCTCTCCGAAGGCTTCATCGGCCTCCAGGTCGAAGGCGGCGCCTTCGAAGTCAAACGCTGCACCCTCGAGCCCCTCTAAGAATAACCCTACCCCTACCCCTCTTTAGTCATGCGCCTCCTCACTACCCTCCTCGCCGTCGCGGCTTCCGCTCTCTTTGCGGAATCTCCGCCCGCCGGCTTCACTCCGCTCTTCAACGGCAAGGACCTGGCTGGCTGGTACGGCTATAATCCGCACTCCGTCACCAAGCTGACTGGCGAAAAGAAAGACGCGATGTTGAAGAAGATGCGTGACGAATTCTCACAACACTGGTCCGTGAAGGACGGCGATATCTTCAATACCGGCACCGGCGCTTACGCGACCACCGACAAGGACTACGGCGACTTCGAACTGGTGCTCGAATACAACATGGCCCCGAAGGGCGACTCCGGCGTCTACCTCCGCGGCGTGCCTCAGGTCCAAATCTGGGACCCGACCGACGAGAAAGCCTTCAAGCATGGCGCCCAGCTCGGCTCCGGCGCCCTTTGGAACAACTCCCCGGGGAAGCCGGGTAAGGACCCACTCGTCCTAGCCGACAAGCCCGCTGGCGAATGGAACACGATGCGCATCCTGATGGTCGGCGCTCGCGTCAGCATCTGGCTCAACGGCAAGCAGACCGTCGACCACGCCACCCTCGAGAACTACTACGATCGCAAGTCCGCCATCCCAGCCAAGGGGCCGATCTCCCTCCAGACGCATGGCGCCCCGATCCGCTGGCGTAATATCGCCATCCGCGAAATCGCGGGTGACGAAGCCAATCGTATCCTGGCCTCGCACGGCAAGGCTGGCTTCAAGTCGATCTTCAACGGCAAGGACTTCACGGGTTGGGCCGGTCCGGTCGAGAACTACGAAATCGTCGACAGTTCCATCCGCTGCAAGACGGGCAAAGGCGGCACGCCTTACTATAATCAGGACCTGACCGACTTCGCCAATCGCCTCGAATTCAAGCTACCCTCCGGCGGCAACAATGGCCTCGCCCTCCGCTACCCGGGCACCGGCAACCCGGCCTATGCGGCCATGTGCGAACTTCAGGTGCTCGATGACAACTACGACAAGGTGAAGGGTAAACTTGATCCCCGCCAGGTCCACGGTTCTGCCTACGGCATGGTCGCCGCCCAACGCGGCTATCAGCGCCCAATCGGCGAATGGAATTTCCAGGAGACCACGGTCGTCGGCTCGACAATCAAGGTCGAACTCAACGGCTTCATCATCCTCGAAGCCGACCTCTCGAAGGTCGATATGGCAACGGTGATGGCCAAGAGCCCGCACCCGGGTAAAGATCGAAAGAACGGCTTCTTCGGCTTCGCCGGCCACAACGACGCCGCCGCCTTCCGGAACATCGAAATCAAGGACCTGGCTGCCAAGTAAGCGCCTCGCCAGGCCTCCATCAAAACCCCTCGCCAGAGGGGTTTTTTATTAACTGCTAATTGCTATGCCCCAGCGAGGGTCTTAATTATCTCCAATCGCAAGCCCCATGCGCCCTTACCGCCCCCTTCTCGCCGTCGCCGGCGCCCTGCTCTTTGCGTCATCGGCTTCAGCCGAACGCGTCCAGTTCAACCGCGACATCCGGCCGATCTTCTCCGACACCTGTTACGCCTGCCACGGCCCCGACGAGAACAAGGTGAAGGGAAAGCTGCGTCTGGATTCCCTCGAGGCCGCGCGCAAAGGCGGTAAGTCCGGTGACCCAGCCATCACGCCGGGCCATCCGGAGAAAAGCGAAGTGATGAAGCGACTGCTGACGAAGGACGCGGATGACCACATGCCGCCGGCGGAATTCCATAAGGTGCTCACCAAAGCCCAGATCGCCCTCGTCGAACAGTGGATCAAGGAAGGCGCCGAATACCAAGGTCACTGGGCCTTCCAGACTCCAGTCAAACCGGCCGTCCCGACGATTCCGGCTGGTGGCAATGCCATCGATGCTTTCCTCGCTCAAGGCCTCACCGCCAAGGGACTCAAGCCCAACGGCGATGCCCCGAAGCCTACGCTTCTCCGCCGCGCTGCCCTCGACCTGACTGGTCTGCCTCCCTCCGACGCCGACCTGCAGGCCTACCTGGCCGACTCCTCACCCGACGCCTGGTCCAAGGCCCTCGATCGCCTCATGGCCTCACCTCACTACGGCGAGAACATGGCGATGCAGTGGCTCGACTTCGCCCGCTACGCCGACTCCAACGGCTTCCAGAGCGACACGCAGCGCACGATGTGGCCTTACCGCGACTGGGTGATCAAGGCCTTCAATGACAATAAGCCGTTCGACGCCTTCACGGTCGAGCAGCTCGCTGGTGATTTACTCCCACACGCCACCCGCGACCAGATCGTCGCCACGGCCTTCCATCGTAACCATCGTCTCAACGGCGAGGGAGGTCGTATCGTGGAAGAATGGTTCGCGGAAAACGTCATCGACCGCATCGAAACCACGGGTTCAACGTGGATGGGTCTGACGATGAACTGCTGCCGCTGCCACGACCACAAGTACGACCCGATCTCGCAGAAAGAATTCTACCAATTCTTCGCTTACTTCAATTCTAACGATGAATCCGGCGTACTCGGAGAATTCGGAGGCTCCGGCACCACCCGCCGTGGCGGCAACACATCCCCTCTGCTTTCCCTTCCGACCGAAGCGCAACAGAAGCAGATCGACGCTACCTCTGCCGCGCTTGCCTCAGCTGAGGCCGCCCTGAAAGGTATCCCGACCGCCCAGCCCGAACTCTTCGCCAAGTGGCTAGACCGTCAACGCGCGGCCCTCTCCAAAGAAGGCGTGGCCTGGCAGACCCTGCCCGACGAAAAAGTAACGGCAAAGGAGAACGCTGAGTTCAAACGCCTCGGCGACGGTTCATGGCTCGTGTCAGGCGGAACAGCCGCCAAGGAAACCTACGTGGTCGAAGCCTCGGCTGCGGCGGGACTCCTGACCGCTGTGCGCCTCGAAGCTCTGCCCGATGACTCCCATCCGGGCAAAAGCCTCGGCCGCGCCTTCAATGGCAACTTCGTGCTCAGCGGCTTCGAGGTCCGCCTCCGCACGGCTGACGGCAAGACGACCAATCTCCCGTTGGTGAAAGCCGAAACAGACTACGACCAGCCCGGCTGGAGTATCGCCAAACTCGCTCCGGCGCCGATGGTGAAGGGGAAGGCAAAGAAAGCCGACAACAACAATCCAGGCTGGGCCATTGGTGGCAATATGCCTGGGAACAACGTCCCGCGTAAGGCAATCTTCACCATCGCGCCGACCATCATCCCCGCTGGCGCCAAGCTCATCGTGGTGATGCGCCACGAATCGCATTCTAACCATAGCATTGGTCGCTTCCGATTGAACATCTCGGGCCAGGACCCGAAATTGCTCTCACTGAAGACCGACCCAACGGCCGAAGCTGCTCGTCGACTCCTCGCCAAGCCCGCCGATCAGCTGACCAAGGCGGACAGCAAGGCGCTCGAGAAACTCTTCACCGACAGCCCCGAGCACCCCCGCTTCGCCGCGACCGCCAAGGTCACCGCCGCAAAGGGTGCCTTCGACGCCGCCCAGGGTGAACCCGTAAACGTGATGGTGATGAAAGAACTGCCGAAGCCGCGCGACGCGTTCGTGCTCCTCCGCGGTGAATACGACAAGATCGGCCCGAAGGTCGAACGCGCCCTCTTCCGCGCCCTCCCGCCGATGCCCGCTGGAGAACCCAACAACCGCCTAGGCTTCTCCCGCTGGCTCGTCAGCGGCACGCACCCGCTCACCGGTCGTATCTGGGTCAATCGTGCCTGGGAACGTTTCTTCGGCATTGGCATCGTGAAGACGTCCGAAGACTTCGGCTCGCAAGCCGAATGGCCGAGCAACCCCGAACTGCTTGACTGGCTGGCCGTCGAATTCGTCGAACGTAAATGGGATATGAAGGCGATGCAGAAACTGATTATGAGCAGCGCAGCTTATCGCCGTAGCGCCGCCGTCACGCCGGAGATGCTCGAGAAGGATCCCGACAATCGCCTCGTGGCGCGTGGTCCGCGCTTCCGCCTCCCTGCCGAAGTCATCCGTGACCAAGCCCTCTGGACGGCCGGCCTGCTCGTCGACAAGCAAGGCGGTCCGAGCGTGAAGCCTTACATGCCCGAAGCGGTCTGGGACGAGACGAGCGTCTACGGCGACATGCGTAATTACAAGGCCGAGACGGGTGAAGGCCTCTGGCGTCGTTCCCTCTACACGATCTGGAAACGCACCGCGGCACCGCCCACGATGCTGCTCTTCGACTCCGCCGGCCGCGAAGTCTGTACGGTGAAGCGCTCCCGCTCGAACACCCCGATGCAGGCGCTCTCGCTCCTCAACGAGGTCACCTTCGTCGAAGCCGCTCGCAAGCTTGCGGAGCAGTCCCTCCGCCAGCCCGGCGATAACGACGCCAAGCTCGCCTGGACCTTCCGCAAGGTCGTCCGACGTGACGCGACGCCAGCGGAACTCGCGGTGCTGCGCAAGGGTCTCGATAAGCGCCTCGCGACTTATGCCGCCGACGCCACGTTGGCACCTAAGCTTCTCGCCACTGGCGTGAGCCCGGCCGCGACCGACCTCGACCGCAACCAACTGGCCGCTTGGACCGCCACCGCCAACATCCTCCTCAACCTCGACGAAACCGTCACCCGCGAATGAACTGTAACGACCGCCAATTCCTCGGACTAGACCAGGCCACGCAGATGGCCCTCTCCCGCCGCACCTTCATCAAGGGCTCCGCGGGGGGCATCGGCCTGGCCGCGCTGGGCTCGCTGATCGGCACTCCAGCCTTCGCCGCCAACCCGGGCTTAGGCTTCCCGAACTTCAAGCCGAAGGCTAAGCGCATCGTCTACCTGTTCCAGTCGGGTGCTCCATCCCAGATGGATCTCTTCGACCCAAAGCCACAGCTCGAAGCGATGCGCGGCAAGGATCTCCCGGAAACAATCCGCAAAGGCCAACGCCTGACTACGATGACGTCGGGTCAGAAGAACTTCCCGGTCGCCCCGACGATGTTTAAGTTCAAGCAGCACGGGCAGTCGGGAAACTGGTTCAGTGAACTGATACCCCATATCGCCTCGAAGTCCGACGAATGGTGCGTCGTCCGCGCCATGCACACGGAAGCCATCAACCATGACCCGGCGATCACGTTCATGCAGACGGGTAGCCAGCTGGCCGGCCGTCCGAGCATCGGTGCTTGGTCTGCCTACGGCCTCGGCAGCGAAAACGCCGACCTCCCCGCCTACGTTGTGATGACGTCCTTCGGCAGCGGTCGCCCCGACGACCAACCGCTCTACGACCGCCTGTGGGGCGCCGGCTTCCTGCCCTCCAAACTCCAAGGGGTGAAACTCCGCAACAAAGGCGAACGCGTCCTCTACCTGAAGGACCCCGAAGGTATCCCGCGCGAAGTCCGTCGCGAACAGCTCGATGAACTGGCCGCCCTCAATAACCAGCGCCATGGCGTCCTGGGCGACCCAGAAATCCAGACGCGCATCTCTCAATATGAGATGGCCTTCCGCATGCAGACGAGCGTGCCTGACCTGCTTGACCTGTCGAAGGAACCGCAGCACGTCCTCGACCTCTATGGTCCGGATGTGAAGCGCCCGGGTTCCTACGCTTCCAATTGCCTCCTCGCCCGCCGCCTCTGCGAACGCGACGTACGCTTCATCCAACTTTTCCACATGGGCTGGGATCACCACGGCGGACTGCCCAGGGCCATCAAGGGTCAGTGTAATGATACCGACCAAGCCACGGCCGGCCTGCTCACCGACCTCAAACAGCGTGGCCTGCTCGACGATACGCTCATCGTCTGGGGCGGCGAGTTCGGTCGTACGACCTACTCGCAAGGCGCCCTCACCGAGACCAACTACGGTCGCGACCACCACCCGCGCTGCTTCACGGTCCTGATGGCCGGAGCGGGCGTCAACAAGGGCACGACCTTCGGCGAGACCGACGACTTCAGCTACAACATCGTCAAGGACGGCGTGCATGTACACGACCTCAACGCGACAATCCTCCACCTGATGGGCGTCGAGCATACCCGCTTGACCTACCGTCACCAAGGCCGCGACTTCCGCCTCACCGACATCCACGGTGAAGTCGTAAAGAAGCTGCTGGCGTGAAGAGTTAGTTGACCCGTTGAAAGGTTGAACAGTTGGCCAGACCTAACCTGTTACCGCATTAGATAGCCATATCTTTACGTGCTTAGAAAGCACTCGGTATTTGGCGTGTGGCCATGTGCTGAAAGCAAGACAAAGCAACCAGCCTCTCTGGCCAACCCGTCAACGGATCAACCAATCAACTCAGTCTGGGTTACTTCCCCGTCTGCTCCCGGTACATCACCTTGAAAGGATTCTCGGCCGGGCCTGGGACGTTCTCGTTGACCATGAGCGGGCGGCATTCCTTCCACCAGGCATCATGCTTGGCGATGAGCTCAGCGACAACCGTGGGGTGTTGTGCCGCAACGTCGGTGGTCTCGCCATAGTCGGCGCTAAGATCAAAGAGCTGCCAGTTAGCAGCTGCCTGCTTAAATTCCGTCGGTGACTGTGGTGCTTTCTTAGCCGCCTTGCCCTTGGCCTTGGCTGCCCCACCGGCGGAGACGCCGGTGGACACCAGGTGCCAGCGAGCCGTACGGACGCTGGTTTGGGTATACTTACCGACCTCAGGGTCGACGCCCTTGACCATATTGCCCCAGCGACCGACATGCGTGAAGAGCGTGCGGTCCGGCCAGGCGATATCTTGGCCGAGCTTCGCAGTTAGCAAGGGCATGAGGCTACGTCCTTCCATCTGGGCCTTCATCTGGCCGGAAGCTGGCGTTCCCGTGAGCTCGAGGATCGTCGGAGAGAAATCAATATGGGCGGTGAGGGCCTTGACGTCCGCCGGCTGGAAGCGTCCGGGTAGACGCCAGAAGGAGATCGCGCGGATGCCGCCCATGTAAGGCGTACCCTTCTGGGCACGCATGCCAGCGTTGAAGACCTTGGTGCCAGCGGTGCCGCCGTTGTCGTTCATGAAGACAATCAAGGTGTCCTTCGCGATGCCAAGGGCCTCGAGCCTGGCCAGGATTTTGCCGACGTTCTGGTCGATGTTGTGCAACATGCCGAAGAAGTGCTCGGTGTCCTTGCCCAGCCCTTTGCCTTCGTACAGGGCCGCATCTTCCGGTCTGGCGTTGTAGGGTCCGTGCGGCGCGTTGGTGGCCACCCAAGCCAGGAAGGGGCGCTTTGCCGCGGCCTCGCCTTCGATCCACTTGGTGGCCTGAGCAAAGAACTCATCCGTACAGTAGCCGATCGTCTTCACGAACTTACCGTTATGTAGGACCGTCGGGCCGTAGTAGGAATTCTTGGGCACGTCGCCGCAGCTGCCAGGGTAGCTCTGGCCGATTCCGCCGGCTCCATGGATGAAGACCTCGTCGAAGCCGCGCTTGTTCGGCTGATACTCCGCCTCGTCGCCGAGGTGCCACTTACCAAAGATGCCCGTCCGATAACCGGACTTCTGGAGCTGCTCGGCCAAGGTCGCGGCGCCAAGGGCCAGTCGCTCCCGTTCGAGGATGGTGTGCGTGACACCGTTCTTGAACTCATGTCGTCCGGTCAGCAGTGCGCTGCGGGTCGGCGCGCAAGTCGGAGAGACCTGGAAGTCGGTGAAACGGACGCTCTCCGAGTGCAGCTTGTCGAGATGAGGCGTCTTAAGCACCGGGTTGCCGTGAGCCCCGACATCGCCGTAACCTTGGTCATCCGTGAGGATGAACAGGATGTTGGGGCGGTCGGCAGCCAACGCAGTGAGTGTGCAAAGTAACAGTCCGGAGAGCAGTCTCATGGGGGTTCGCTTACCATGAGTCCGCCCCAGCGGAACGCAACCCCTCAGCCCTGGCGTTTGGTCAGCCTGAACGAACGGTAACTCATCTCGCCGCTGAGGGCGTCGCGATGCAGCCGCGACCCTTTCACGCCGGCGAAATCCAGGGCCAGCCCGTGAAGAAAGCGCGGCAAAGCCTGCTTCACCATGGCGACATAGCGGGGCGTATTGAGCTCCATGCCGCGAATGACCTCGGGATTGATCAGGCGCATCTCATCCAGCCTAAATTGCGAGTGCTTCGCCAAAGCCGAAATCCATTCATCGATGCCGTTCTGATAGCGCAGGTCGGCATGACAGAATCGGCCATTGGGTTTGAGGATGCGGGCGACCTCATCTACGAATCCCGGGAAATCTGGATAGCAGTGCGACGCCTCGACGTTGATGACCACGTCAAAGGAGTTATCCGCGAACGGTAGCTTCTGGGCATCGCCGACCTGGAAACGAAGACCCACGACCTGATGCCGAGCTTGGCAATGGCGGATGGCCTCGGGATTGAGATCCAAGCCGGCGTATTCGGCCGGCTGATATGTCCGGGCGAAATAGGAAGCGCCGCCACCGTGACCACAGCTGACCTCGAGGACCCGCAAGCCACGCAGGTCGACGCCCCCGCGGACATGCTCATAGAGCTGGATGTTCGGCCGATTGGGTTCGTCATCGGTCTTCAATTGCAGTGGCTCCACACCCTCTTCCTGAAACGCGTAATTCAAGAAATCGATACCCTGCTCCCGGACCCGTCGGGTAAAGAACGGATACCACCACGCCCAGAGCTTCTGACGAAGCTTCGGTCGGACGAGGATTTCTTCGATGAGTCCCATCAGGACCAGACTCCCTGTTCGACCAAGGCCTTCGTCGCGGCCGCTGACCAGCCGCGGTTCGCGACAGGGTTCGCCGGGCTGGGGTGCGGCACCTTGGCATACTTGACGAGCAAACCGTCCAAGGCTTCGCGAGCCCGCGTCTCGGCATAACCGCCGACGCCGACGACGGTGCTGACGCCGAGCGTCTCGACCATGACGCGCAGGAGCTTATCACACTCCTTGTTTACGGGTGCCATGACCTCGTTGGGCAATTCCTCGGGGATGACGTTACGCCCTTGCTTGGTGTTCTCGAGGAACAGCA
>JBEEKW010000049.1:0-14542 GCA_041168485.1 Verrucomicrobiota bacterium | reverse complement strand
ATCAGAGTCAACACGACGCCTTGGTCGCTCAGGGGCTTGATTTGTCGATCCATGGCCTCAGCGTATTTCTGGTTGATCACGAATGTGAAGCCGTCGGCTGAAGCGGTGAGCTGGCCCGGCTTCGCTTCCTTTTCAGGTGAGAGTAGTCCGTTGAGCGTGATGTTGAGGTTGGCGTGATGGATGCCGAGTTCAAGGGCGTCGGGAACCATCTGGACCTGGAGGCCCTTGGGGCTGCTCTTGGTTGGGTAGGGTGTCGGGTCGGGTGCGGCGAATGCCGTCAGCGAAAGGCAAAGGCAGGCAAGAAGCAGCGGGCGCATGCTGGGGAGACAGGTTGGCGTAAAGAAGGTTTCAATCGTAATAGGCTGCCGATTTACTCATGAGCGTTGCCGATTGACGGATACGGACTCGCCTTCATAAATCGTCATAACCCCATGCGATTCCTGGCACTCCTTCTCTGTCTGGTCAGCGGCCTTCTGTCGGCTGCTCCGGCCAAGCAACCCAACATTGTTTTCATCTTCTCCGATGACCACGCCTATCAGGCTATCAGCGCCTATGGCGACGCGCGCAAACTGAACCAGACCCCGAACATCGATCGCCTCGCCAAGGAAGGCATGCGTTTCGATCGCGCCTTGGTCACCAATTCCATCTGCGGACCGAGCCGTGCGGTCATCCTGACCGGCAAGTATTCGCACCTGAACGGATTCTATAACAACTCGAATTCCGTCTTCGACAGCACGCAGGTCACCTTCCCGAAGCTCCTCCAGAAAGTCGGCTACCAGACCGCCGTCATCGGTAAGTGGCACCTCGTGAGCGACCCCGTCGGTTTCGACTTCTGGCAGGTCCTGCCGGGGCAGGGCGTGTATTATAACCCGCCGATGAAGAATGCCCAAGGCATGGTCAAGACCCAGGGCTACGTCACCGACATCATCACCGACCTTTCCCTCGATTGGCTCGCCAAGCGCGACAAGACCAAGCCCTTTGTGCTCATGTGTCAGCACAAGGCGCCGCACCGTGAGTGGGAGCCCAACATCAAGGACCTCGGTTTCGACAAGGATCGCGTCTACCCCGAACCCCCGACGCTCTTCGACGACTACGCCAACCGCGCCAAGGCCGTTGGTGAGAATGACATGACGCTGGAGAAGACCATCACCCCGAAGGACGTGAAGCTCGTGCGCCCGCCGCAGCTCGATGTCGAGCAGGCGGCCGTGTGGGATGCCTATTATGAGCCGCGCAATGCGGCCTACCAGAAAGCCAATCTATCGGGCAAAGACCTCGTCCGTTGGCGCTACCAGCGCTACATGCATGACTACCTCGCGACCGTGAAGGCGGTGGACGATAACATTGGACGCGTGCTGAAGTATCTCGAAGCCGAAGGCCTCGCCGAGAATACTATCGTCATCTATTCGTCCGACCAAGGCTTCTACCTCGGCGAGCACGGCTGGTTCGACAAGCGCTGGATCTTTGAAGAATCCGTGCGCACGCCCTTGCTCGTCCGCTGGCCCGGAGTGACCAAGCCTGGCTCCGTGAGCAAGGCGCTGGTCTCGAACGTCGACTATGCGCAGACCTTCCTCGACATGGCTGGGCTGCCTTCGCCCGCCGAGATGCAGGGCCGTAGCCTCAAGCCCATCCTCGCGGGCGAGACTCCCGCCGACTGGCGCAAGGAGTTCTATTACCACTATTACGAGTATCCGCAGCCGCACCATGTCGCGCCGCACTACGGCATCATCACCGACCGCTACAAGCTCGTGCGTTACTACGGCAACGGCGAGACCAAGACCGACCTCTTCGATAGCGAAAAGGACCCGCTCGAGTTAAAGAGCTTCTTCGGCCAGCCGGGCTATGAAGCGGTGCAGGCCGACCTCGAGGCCCGTCTCGCTAAGCTGCGTACCGACCTCAAGGTGCCAGAGACGGAGGACGAGCTTGCCTCTGGCGCGAAGAGGCGGAATCCGCCGGCGGTTAAGAACGCCGTTAAGGGTAAGGCCAAGAAGGCCCCTGAGGCCAAGTAGGCCTCAGCGCCAGCTCGCGCGCACGACCCGCTCCCATTCGTTGGCCATCAACTGGTGGCCGGCGGTGGTCGGATGGACGCCATCCCAGATCCAATAAGAGGAAGGGGCGCGGCGCTGGGCTTCGTCGAAGACCTTCTGGAAGTCTACGAGCGTTGCGCCGTGCTTGGCGGCCAGTCGCCGGACAACGGGGACGAGTAGGGCGAGGCGTTCGCGGCGGCCGGGCGACTTATCAATCGCGGCGCCGGTTACCCCGAGGAAAGGCTCGCAGAGTACTAGGCGAAGTTTGGGGTTGGCGGCGCGTGCCGTCGTCAGCAGTTCGTCGTAGGTGCGTTCGAAGACCTCGGGTGCGACGCCTTTGCTGCTGTCGTTGACGCCGATGAGCACGCTGAGGACGTCGGGTTTCAGCTCAAGCGTGTCCTTGGGCCAGCGCTTGGCTAGGTCGAGCACCGTGTGACCGGAGACGCCGCGATTGAGGAAGGTCGCGTTCTGTCCCGGAGCGCCGGCGCCAATCCGGGCGGCGAGGAGGTAGACGAACCCGTGGCCGTGGACGTGGTTGAGGTCGGCGCCGCGCCCGCGGTTACCGTCGGTGATGGAGTCGCCTTGGAAGAGGATGCGGGGAGACTCGGGCAATCCAGGCAGGGGCTCCCCGGCGACCGCTTGTCCGACGCAGAGCAACGCGGCGAGGATGGACCTCATTTATTCTTCGCCTTGGCGTTCTTCTTGCCTTGGTTGGCGTCCGCGACTGGGTCGTAGTCCGGGTTGGCTGTGGGGAATTGCGCGTCGACCGACTTCAGCCAGGCGTCGAGGCGCGTACGCAAGGCCTTGGCGCGTTCGGGCTGGGTGGCGGCGAGATTCTTTGCCTCACTGATATCATTCGCGAGGTCATAGAGCTCGTCTCGGCCATCTTCGTAGAAGTGCACCAGACGGAAGTCGCCACTGCGGATGGCGCTGTAGGGTGTAGCGCCTCCCGGGTGGTAGTGCGGGTAGTGCCAGTAGATCGCATCGCGATCGGGTTTGGCGCCTGACTTCAGGAGCGGGGCGAGGCTGATACCGTCGAGGAGGGACTGGAGTGGCTTCACGCCAGCGAGTTCGAGAACCGTCGGGTAGAGGTCGGGCGTGATGGCTGGCGTCGCTTCGACCAGGCCAGCCTTGGTGACGCCAGGCCAGCAGATGATGAGGGGGACGCGGACTCCGCCTTCGTAGGCCGAACCCTTCCCCACGCGTAGTGGTGCGTTGTTGGTCACGCCGAGTAGGCCGCCGTTGTCGGAGGTGAACACGATCAGGGTGTTCTCATCCAGCTTGAAGCGCTTCAGCGCGGCGCGAATCGTACCGAGCGAGTCATCGACGCTGGCGACGAGGGCAGCGTAGGTTGCGTTCTTCTGCGTGACCTCGGGCTGCTTTGCGGCTTTTGCCTGGTATTTGGCGACGACTTCGGGTTTGCCGGCGATGGGCGTGTGCACGGCGTAGTGCGGGAGATAGATGAAGAACGGCTTATCTTTATTCGTTTCAATGAACTTAACCGCCTCGGCGGCCTCGCGGTCGGTCAGGAATTCGCCGTCGGGCCCTTCGGGTAGGTTGGGAATCTTATATGGCGCGAAGAAGCTGGGCGGCTGGCCGCGGGCGTAGCCGCCGATGTTCACGTCGAAGCCATGCTTGTCAGGATAGTAGGCTTCATCGCCTTCTTTCAGGCCGGGCGTCAGGTGCCATTTACCGATGCTCGCGGTCGTGTAACCGGCGGATTTAAATTGTTCGGCGAGGGTGATTTCCTCGAAGGGGAGGAACTTCTGCCAGTCAGGAATCTTCAGCTTGGCCTTCGGGCGCCCGTGGCCAGCGATCCAGTCGGTGATGTGGAGGCGGGCCGGATATTTGCCGGTGAGGAGGGCGGCGCGGGTCGGGGAGCAGACCGTACAGGCCGAATAGCCGTTCGAGAAGCGGACACCGTCCTTGGCGAGCTGGTCGATGTGAGGAGTCTCGTAGAACTTGCTCCCGTAGCAGGAGAGGTCGGTCTGGCCCATATCATCGACGAGGATGACAATCACGTTCGGGGGGCGGGCCGGGGCGGTTTGGGCGACGGCCATGGCCGTCGCGGTGAGAAGGACCGTCGTTACAAGAAGTGTTTTGAACCAGCGGGGATACATGACTAAAAGTGGTCGTTAAACCTACCTTTTTGCAATCAATAACGCCTCGACTCAGGGTGGCTTCCCGCTAGTCTATTCCCATGTCCCTCCGCCGCTTGGTCATTGCTTCCAGCTTATTCCTCCTAGCTCTTGTCGGTGGCCTTTTGTTTTCGGCCCGTGACGGAGAGTATGTCGAATTCTCCAGGGTGGAGGTCGTCGAGCCAGTCAAGCTAGCTTCCGCGCCAGTGGTGAGCCCTTCGGTGACATCCCCTGAGGTTTCGACCAATTCCGTTCCGGCGGTCGAGGCGGGGAAGAATGCCGCCATCTCGCTTGGCGGTGTCGCCGGTGCCATGTTGCCAGATCGGCGTACGACTCCAGTCGCTTCTACGGCGAAGGATAGCCCTCCGGCCGCTTCGCTTGCCCCAGTGTATCGCCCTGCGTACAAAGCTCCCCTTGTCGTTCGGAATGAGTCGGCTGATCTCGCCCGCGTCCCCAGGGCCGACTTCCTCAAGGCCTGCGACCATGACCATGACCTGCATCTCGCCGCCGGACATGCCCCCGCTTATTTCTGTTACGGCATGAAGGCTCCCGTGGGGCCGGACACTACCCCGATCACCACGACGGCTACCTACCCGCAGTCTCAGACTTTCATTTTGCATAGCCGTCCGTCGGCCACCCGTAAGATCTATCTGGACTTCACCGGCCATACCACCGCTGGCACTAGCTGGAATGGACTTTGGAGTAATCCCTCGTTTACGACTCCGCCCTTCACACTCGACGGGGATACCGGTACTTTTAACGCCGCTGAGCATGCCGCCATCCAGACCGTCTGGCGCCAGATGGCGGAAGATTTCGCCCAGTTCGACGTAGATGTGACGACCGAAGATCCGGGTTCAGCCGGCCTTCTTCGTACTTCGGCGGGAGATACAGCCTACGGTATGCGCGTGATTTTCGGCCCTGATCAAAACTCTACGGGTGCCGGTGGCGTGGCTTATGTCGGTTCTTTCGATAATATCCTGGCCGCCGGTTCGCCTGATACGCCGTGTTTCGTTTTTGCAAGCACGAGCGCCAGCACGAAGTTCATGACCGAGGCTGGCTCGCACGAAGTTGGTCACACCGTCGGCCTTTACCATGACGGCACCAGCGTCGAAGGCTATTACACCGGCCACGGTACTGGCGCCACATCCTGGGCGCCGATTATGGGCGTTGGTTACTCGAAGACCGTGGTTCAGTGGTCTCAGGGCGATTATACCGACGCCAATAACAATCAGGATGACATGTCGATCATTGCGACATATCTGCCTGCGCTTGCCGACGACCACGGCGACACCTTGGCCAAGGCTACGGTCGTGACGGGTATTTCTACTCAGGCGGGCGGCGTGATCAATAACGAGGGGGACGTCGACCTCTTCAAGATTTTAGCCGGTGCCGGCAACTTGGTGATCACTCCCAAGGGGGCCTTGGCCTCGCCTGACCTGCGCATGCAGATTAAGGTCCTCGATGCTGCGGGCACCGCCATCGCGACTTATGACGCGCTTGGCACCGCTGGTAATATGGCCCCCGGCCCCATCACCCTCGCCGTCCCCCTGGGTGTCTATTATATTCAGGTCGACGGTATCGGTAGCGGTGCCGACGCAACGGTGGGCTATGACGAATATGGCTCAACCGGTTTTTACAGCTTTACGGCCAGCTGGGCCGATCCGATCCAGCCGCCCGTTCCTGCGATTTCCGTCGATCGCTCCGCTGGTCCCCGCCCGGTGGTGATCAACTTCAGTGGCGCGGGCACCACGGATCCGGACAATAATATCGTCTCTTACGCTTGGAATTTTGGCGACCCGCTTTCAGGTAGCAACTCGGCTACCGGTGTCACGGCTGCTCATACATACAACGGTGCGCCGGGAGTCTATACCGCCACCCTGACCGTCACGGACGCGCAAGGAAACGTGCGGACGGCGACCCAGGCTATCAATGTCACCGGCTCAGCCCTGCCTAAGTCTATCAATGTTGCTTCCATGACCGGCTCGTGGGTTCGCATGACTAACGTCGAGGTCGCCGCCACCGCGACCATTCGCGCTGTCAACCAATACGGTCAGCCGCTCCGCTCGATTGCCGTGTATGTCACTGTCACTGGTTCGGCATCCGGTAAGGCCGCCGCCAAGACCGATGCCAATGGCTACGTCACCATTCAGATGCGTAAGCAGCGTATGACGAATCCGTCGACCTACACCTTCACGGTGACTAGCTTGGTTTACCCGACGTACCTCTATAATGCGGCGGCGAACCTGCCGTCGCCAGCGTCGGTCACGATTACGCGCTAAGGTTGGCGTTGACGGTTTAATAAAGAAGGCGGCCTTACGGCCGCCTTCTTTGTGTCCGCACCGTTGTCCCGCTCAGGCCAGCACGCCTTTGACGACGTGGGCTTCTTCGACGCCGGTGAGTTTCACGTTCAGGCCGCGGAACTTGAAGGTGAAGCGCTCGTGATCGATGCCCATGCAATGGAGGATGGTCGCGTGGAGGTCGCGGAGGTGTACGCCGTCCTTGGCGATATTGTAGGCGAAGTCATCGGTCACCCCGTATTCAAAGCCGGGCTTGATACCACCGCCGGCGAGGAAGACCGAGAAGCAACGGCCATGGTGGTCGCGTCCGCTGGCTGGATTACCGAAGCCACCTTGGGTGAAAGCGGTGCGTCCGAACTCGGTGGCGAAGATGACCAAGGTGTCCTCGAGTAATCCGCGGGCCTTAAGGTCTTTGATGAGGGCCGCGGTGGGTTGGTCGGTGTCGTGACACTGGTTGGGGAGCTGGCGGGACAGGGCGACGTGCTGATCCCAGCCGCGATGGAACAGCTGGACGAAGCGGACGTCGCGTTCGAGCAGTCGACGGGCGAGCAGGCAGTTGGCGGCGTACGAGCCAGGGCGGGTCACCTCGGGTCCGTAAGAGTCTAGGGTGGCTTTGGATTCCTGAGAGATATCGGCCAGCTCGGGGACCGACGTCTGCATGCGGAAGGCCATCTCGTAGGCTTTGATGCGCGTGATGGTCTCAGGGTCGCCCAGTTCGCGGGCGCGTTCCTCGTTCAGCGTCGCCAGGTCGTCCAACAACTCACGACGTTGCGCACCATCGACGGTCGGAGGGTTCTGGAGGTAGAGCACCGGATTGGCGCCCGGCCGCAGGCCGACCCCTTGGTGATTGGAGGGCAAGAAGCCGCTGCCCCAGAGGCGGGAGAAGACCGGCTGGCCGGGATTCTTGCCAGTCCCTTGGGAGACCATGGCGATGAATGCAGGCAGGTTGGCGTTCTCGGTGCCGAGTCCATAGCTCGCCCAGGCACCCATGCTGGCATAGCCAGGCTGCTGGTTGCCGGTGTTCATGAACGTGATCGCCGGGTCATGGTTAATCGCCTCGGTGTTCAGGGTCTTGATGATACAGATGTCATCCGCGATGGTCTGGATGTGCGGGAGGAGGTTGCTGATCCAGGTGCCATGCTTGCCGCAGGCCTTGCCTTCCACGAGTGGGGGGCGGACAGGGTAGTCCTTTTGTCCAGAAGTCATCCCAGTGAGGCGCTGGGTTCCCTTGATGGAGGGAGGCAGGTCTTTGCCCGCAAACTCGTGCAAGGCGGGCTTGTTGTCGAACAGGTCGACGTGGGACAGGCCGCCGGACTGGAAGAGGCAGAGGACCCGTTTAGCCTTGGGGGCGAAATGCGGAATACCGCCTAGACCGCCTTCGCGGGTCTTCGTGCCGGCGGCCAGCAGCTCAGGGAAGAGCATCGAGCCGAGGGCCAGGCCGCCGACCCCGCGGGCGGATTGCCCGATGAAGGTGCGGCGGGTGAGGTGATTCTGGAACTCGTGTTGAGGATTCATGGCTTTAGTTGCGGGTCACGGTTTCGCTGAGGTTAAGAATGAGGGTGGCCACTTGCATCCAAGCGGCGTGCTCTGCCGCCGGGATTATGGTATCGCGCGTGGATTCGCCAGGGCTGAGGACTTTGAGGGCCCGCTCATTGTCTGCCGCATAGCGGGCTCGCTCGCGGGCGAGAGTCTTGACGACGAGCGCCTGCTCCTTGTCCGACGGCGGACGGGAGAGGGCCTCTAAGAATGCCCAGCGGATGCGGGCGGCGTCATCGTTGCCGTGCTGGACGATACGTTGGGCGAAACCGCGGGCGGCCTCGACGAACTGGACGTCGTTCAGGGTGACGAGTGCCTGCAACGGGGTCGTGGTGTTGCTACGGCTGATGGTGCAGACCTCTCGGTTGGGGGCATCGAAGGTGACCATATTGGCCGGCGGGGCCGTGCGTTTCCAATAAGTATACATCGACCGGCGGTACAGTTTCTCGCCGTGATCTTGGACGAAGACCTGGGAGGTCGCCGGCGAGCTGCCGTAGTGGCTGACTTCACGCCATAGGTCGAAGGGCGAGTAAGGGTTCACGCTCGGTCCGCCAAGCTGGGGGACGAGTAGACCTCCGGCCTGCAGGGCCTGGTCGCGAATGAGTTCAGCCTGCAGTCGGAAGCGCGGACCGCGGGAGAGGAGGTGGTTGGCGGGGTCTTTTTCCAAGAGCTTGGCGCTTGTGCGCGATGTCTGGCGATAGGTCGATGACGTCACGATCTGCCGGATGAGCCCCTTGAGATTCCATCCTGATTCGACGAAGTCGACCGCGAGGGTGTCGAGCAGCTCGGGGTGGCTGGGCCACTGACCCTGGAAGCCGAAGTCAGCCGCGGTCGTCACGAGGCCATCTCCGAAGAGGAGTTTCCATACGCGGTTGACGGCCACTCGGGCGGTCAACGGATTTTCCTTCATGACGAGCCACTGCGCGAGCCCGAGGCGATTGGCGGGCGCTCCCGCGGGTAGGGCGGGGAGTTTTTCGGGGGTGCCGGCTTCGACCTTCACCGTGGGCTGGGAGTAGTCGCCACGGTTTAGGATAAAGGTCTCCCGCGGTTTGGCCGACATATTCATCACCATCGTCGACTGGGGTTCGGTGAGGGTCTTGGTCCGCTCCTGGGCATTGGCCAAGTCGGTGCGGACGGCTTTCATCTCGTCGGAATGTTTAGCGCAATAGGCCCAGAGGGCCTGCTGCTGCGCAGCGGTGCGTTCCGTCGGCTTGGTCGCGAGGATGCGTAGCACGAACTCCGGTAGGTCGGTGCCGTCGTCGTGTCCGGTGAAGGCGAAGAGTTCGCCCTCGCTGGGGGCGCCGCCCATTCTATTCCCGAAATAGATCTGTGCGGTCAGGTAGGGCTGGTCTTTCGCGGTGATCGGCGTGGAGAACGTCAGCGTGAGGTGGTGCGTGCCCGTGGCCGCGGGGGGCGACCACCCTTGGTTGAGCACGTTGAAGGCGCGCACGTCCTTCGCCGGATAGTCCTCGGTCCAGGCATCGGCGGTGATATGGCTAAACTTCTGGAGGCGATGGATGTTCACCTGGTCGCTAGCGATCTTATCGGCGGTGACGTCGACGGCGGTCAGCACGAAGCGTCCGGCGAATTCATCCATGGGTTTAGGTGCGACTGGTGCTACTTTGGCGGCCTTAGTCGGCTTTGGGGCGGCCAGAGTATCGGGGAAGACGAAGCGCAATCCGGCGATGGGCTCTGCGGTTTGCGGGGTTTCGCCGAGGATATCGAAGGCCGTCTTGGTAATGCCTTTGAACTTATTCCCTTCGACGGTGAAGCCGCCGCCGCTGTTGGGCGTGGAGAGCTTGAGCAGCTTGACTGGGATGAGTTTGAGGCCGAGCTTCCGGTCGGCTTCCCGTTGCTGTTGCGTGCGCTCCCACTGGGCGAGCACTTGGGGGTCGGGATTCTGTAGTCGCTGGTTGAGGGCGGCGATACGGGCGAGCAGGGCGGGGAGCTCATCCGTCTTGAGGACGGTTTTACGTAGGGCGGAGGGGAGCGAGTTCACGCCGGCGTTACCGTCGGTCGCGCGGTCGTCGAGGGTATTAAAAAAGGCGAACATCCGGAAGTAGTCCTTCTGGCTGATCGGATCGAACTTATGGTCGTGGCACTGCGCGCAAGCGAGGGTCAGGCCGAGGATGGATTCACCGAGGGTCTTCACGCGGTCGGCGTTGTAGTTGACGAGGTTCTCGGCGGCAATCGTGCCCCCCTCGTGGGTGTTCATGTTATTGCGCTGGAATCCGGTGGCGATGAGCTTACCGTCGTCGGTGTCCGGCATGAGGTCACCGGCGATCTGCTCTGCGATAAAGCGGTCGTAGGGCTTGTTGTCGTTGAAGGCCTGGATGACCCAGTCGCGCCAGAGCCAGAGGTGACGCCCCCCGTCGATGGAGAAGCCGTTGGTGTCGGAGTAGCGGGCGGCATCCAGCCAATCGAGGCCCATGCGTTCGCCGAAGTGGGGACTGGCTAGCAGGCGGTCGACGAGTCGTCCGTAAGCGTCAGGCTTTTTGTCCTGAACGAAAGCTTCGACTTCGGAGGCGGTCGGGGGGAGGCCCGTCAGGTCCAGCGTGACGCGACGAATGAGTGTGTAGCGGTCGGCTTCAGCAGAAGGCTGCAAGGCCGCTTCGGTCAACTTCTGGGTGACCCAGTAATCAATGGCGGGAAGTTTGTTCGCGGCCGGTAGGGCGGGGCGTTTCGGGGAGACGAAGGCCCAATGCTCTTCATACTTCGCACCTTGCTCGATCCAGGCCTTGACCTTCGCCTTGTCGGTCGCCGTGAGCTTCAGATGGGATTTTGGCGGAGGCATCACGTCGTCCTCGTCGGTCGAAAGGATGCGTTCCCAGACGACGCTCTTCGCCAGGTCGCCTGCCACGATGGGCGTCCCGTTCTTGTGCTCGCGCGTGGCATCTTCGGGAAGGTCCAGTCGCAGCTTGGCCTTGCGGGCTTTCTCATCGGATCCGTGGCAACTAAAGCAGTTCTCGGAAAGAATCGGGCGGATGTCCCGGTTGAACTGGACGTTCTCAGCTTGAACGGTCACGACGGCGTTCAGGCTGAAGAAGAGGGCGAGTTGCAGGGGGCGATGCATCTAGTCTTTAGACAACGACGAGCGGGACGGGTTTCAATCTGTATCGTCGATGGCGAGCCCCAGGTGTTCGCCTTACCTTTGGGCTGGAGGGGGCGTGGCGATGGGGTAGATTTTGGCCACCCCTATGGCCTCCGAAATCCAGCCTTCCTCACGTCGTGAATTCCTCGGTGCCGCCGCCTTCGCGCTGGCCGGCTTCGCCACGGCCTCCCGTCTCGCCGCGGCCGATGCGCCTAAGATGACCGGTAAGCGCCCGCCCAATCCCTACGTCTACAAGTTCAACATCGGCAAGATCGAGGCCTTCTCGATCAGCGATGGCCATATGCTCTTCAAGCAGGGTCTCGAGCTCATGTGGCCGGAGTCCGATCGCCCGACGATGAAGGCGGCCTTGGAGTTAAACCGCGAGCGCCTCGATGCGCTGCCGCTCTACGTCAACATCATGGGACTAAAGATCGGTGACGAAGTCGCGCTGATCGACGCCGGTTTTGGCGAGCGTCACCCCAATCCGAATTTCGGTTGGCTCGCCGAGGGCCTGCGTCAGCTCGGCATCAAGCCCGAGCAAGTTACGACTGGTTTCCTGAGCCACTCGCACTCCGATCACCTCGACGGCTTCGTCGACAACGGCAAACCGGCCTTCCCGAACGCCAAGATCTACCTGCTCCAGGAAGAGTATGACTTCTGGCGCGGCCCGAGCCCTGACTTCTCTAAGTCCAAGCGCGATAAGAAGCCGTTGCCCAACATGGTGAAGACCATCTGCCGTAACTTCGATATTCTCAAGGACCAGCTCGTCATCGCCAAGGACGGCCAGAAGCTTTTCCACGACGCCGTCACCGTCCTCGCGGCCCCCGGCCACACTGATGGGCATGCCTGTTTTGAGATTCGTTCCGAAGGGGAATCACTCGTGCACATCAGCGATGTCGTGCATCACCACATCCTCATGTTCGACAACGTCGGCTGGACCGTCGCGATGGACCATGACCCCGAGACCGCGGTCAAGACGCGCAAGAAGCTTTTCGCCCGGATGGCCAAAGAGAAGAGCCGTGCTTTCGGCTTCCACCTGCCGTGGCCGGGTATTGGGACCGTCGTGCCCAAGGGCGACCAATACGCCTGGGTGCCCGAGCGTTTCAGCTGGGGCTCCTAAGGCTACTTACTGGAAAACAATCGGCGCGGCCGGGGCCGGGGCCGAGGCTGCGGCCGGAGCCGACGTCGTCGCCCCGTTGGCCGTGGGCGCTGCCGGCTGGCTTTGGAGACGCTGAATCTCTCCAAGGATCAGGGTGAAGCCTTGCTGGCGGAGACTGTTCATCTCGGTGAGCATGCCGTCGCGATCTTTCTCCGGGGCGGCGGCCCAAGCGGCTTCGATTTGGTGACGCCGGTCGAGCAGGGCTCGGTATTCCGGACGCCTGACCACTTCGTTATAGGCTTGCGCGGCCTTCGGGTCACTCGCGAGCAGGGTCTCGCGGACACGCCGGCCTTCTTCCTTCAGTTCGGTGAATCGTTCCTCCATCTTGGCCCGCTGGGCGGTCATCTGGATGGGGGCCGCGGGGGCGGAGCGGACAACGGGCGCGGGCGCGGGTGCAACCGGTTTGGCGATGCGGACGGTCTCCATCGGGCTAGCGGTCTTCATGCGTTCCATCGGGTTCTTCGACACGGGGGCCGGCGCCAGGAAGCGCCAGGCACCGAAGCCGATGGCGGCGAACAGGAATAGGGCGATTAGGGGCTTACGCATGGGGGTCTTGTGGTTTGTCAGGTAAATGACGCCGGAGTTCCTTGATTTCGGCGTGGAGCGCCCGGACCTCGTGGCGGAGCTCCTCGTGGTCGCGCGTCTCCTTGGGGAGAATGAGCTTGGAGGTTACGATAGCGGACATCGAACCGAAGAGAGCGATGCCGATGAGCATCATGACCGCGGCGATGATTCGGCCTTCGGTCGTGACCGGATAGGTGTCGCCGTAGCCTACCGTGGTGACCGTCGTAAGCGCCCACCAGAGGGCGTCGCCGCCAGTCTTGATGGTGGCATTGGGTGCGCTGCGTTCGACTTCTACCATCAACATCGTACTGAAGAGCACCATGACGAAGGCCACCCCGGGCAGGGCGAGGAGTTTCTCGTTGAGCGATGTGCCGCTGGTGAGCGTACTCAGCTTCTTCAGGACGCGGACCAGGCGGATGAACCGGTAGATACGGATCGCCTGCAGGGAGCGGAAGGCGGGTTCGAAGGGGATGCTGGCGATGACGTCCAACCAAGCCCAGCGCCAATAGTTAATCGACCAGCGTTCACGCTTCCAGCGCACGAAGACATCGATCAGGAAGATGACGCAGGAAAGGGTGTCGACGGTGCGTAGGACGGAAAGGACACCGGGCGGGATGTGCAGGAAGGTCTCAAGGAGGACGAGCAGCAGCGAGACCACTGCGACCACGAGCACCAGCCAATCCCAGGGATTGAGCCGCTGGCGCATTTCCTCGTCGGTCTTCATGGTGAGGTTATTTCTTGGCCTCGGTCTTCGGCGCTTCGGGCTCAGGCTTGGTCAGCTCGCGCATGGGGTTGGCGGGCTTCTCGTCCTTGAATAACTGGAGCTTCGTCTTCACGAGCCGGCGCGGCCAGAAATTATTCTCGACGTCGGTGTCCATCAGTTCCTGGCGGGGATCGAAGGTGGCCGCGCGCAGTTCCTTTGCGGTCACGTGGATCTTGGAAGCTTTTTCGGTATTGAAACGCCAGAACTCGGCCGGCAGCAGCAACTCTTCCGTCGAGCCGTCTGTGTATTCGAGCTTCAGTGGCACGGGAGTGATCAAGCCGCCGATATTCGAGATCTCGAGGACGTAGATGTTCTGTTTGGTCTGCAGCAGCTTCGGGTCGATCTTGGCTTCCTCGAGCTCCTTGAGCAGGGCTTCAAATTTCTTCTTCTCGCTGGGCAGCGCCGTGGCCTCGTCGTAGCCGTGGTAGAAGTCCTTCAATTCAGGGAAGCGATCGACGCGCTTCGGCAGAGAGGCATTACGTTCCTTGGTGAGCGTCTGGGGTAGGGCTTCCTTTTCCGCCTTGGCCTTGGGCTTCTCGATTGCCGGGTCGCGGGTGTCGAGCTGCAGCCAGCGGACTTCGTCGATCGAGACGTCGACATGATCGACGCTGTAGAACCACCCGCGCCAGAACCAATCCAAGTCCACGCCGCTGGCGTCTTCCATCGAACGGAAGAAGTCGGCTGGGGTGGGGCGTTTGAACATCCAGCGCTTGGCGAAGGCCTTGAAGGCATGGTCGAACGCCTCGCGGCCGAGGATGTTCTCGCGGAGGATGTTGAGCGCCACTGTGGGCTGGCCGTAGGAATTGGGGCCAAGGTCGGCGATAGACTCGGAATTGGTCATCACCGGCACGCGTTCTTTGGTGCGCATGTAGTCGGTCATTCCGCGATTATCGCGGCGGGGCTTCCAACTATCTTCCCACTCGGCCTGGGCGAGGGATTCGATAAACGAGTTGAGGCCTTCGTCCATCCA
>JBEEKW010000048.1:0-14646 GCA_041168485.1 Verrucomicrobiota bacterium | reverse complement strand
CGCCCGTTCCTGATGTTCGGTTACAAGAGCATCCAGAAGGCACTTAATGACGGCCGCTGGAAGCTGATCCGCTACCCACATGTCGACCGTACGCAGCTCTTCGACCTGCAGTCTGATCCGTTCGAGACCAAGGACCTATCGGCCCTCCCAGAGCACGCCGAGCGCATCAAGGCCATGCTCGCCAAACTCGGTGCCGAGATGAAGGCTGACGGTGATAACGACCCGCTCACCGCCGCGAAGATCCTGCCCGCCGAGTGGAAAGCGCCGGCCAAGGTGCCCAAGCCCGGCCAGAAAGGATACTGATGAGGGATAGGGCCAGGGCTAGGGCTAGTAAGTATGACTGAACTAGCCCAAGCCCTGGCTCTAGCCCTACTTCTTCCCGCTTACGCCGGAAGAAGGTAAGGTTTACGACCGAACTTCTTGGCCAGCCATTCCTTGAGGTCCAGGAAGTCCTTCGGCGGCTCGACGGTGATCGTGAGCGGCTTGCCGGTCTGCGGGTGCGTCAGGGTGAGCTTGTGGGCGTGGAGCATCACGCGGGGCATCGGCCAGCCGGTGTAGCTCGGGACGTCGAACTTACCGTAGGTACGGTCGCCGAGGATCGGGTGAGTGATGTGCGCGAGGTGGACGCGAATCTGGTGCGTGCGACCGGTGTGCGGGAAGGCGCGGACGAGCGCAGCTTCGACGCCATATTTCTCTTCCACGCGCCAATCGGTGATGGCTTCGCGGCCATCTTCACGGACGGCCATGCGCACACGGACGGTGCGGTGGCGATCGATGTTGGCGTTGATCACGCCGGAGAGCAGGCGCGGGGCCTTGTCGACGAGTGCGAGGTATTCCTTCTTCGCGGTGCGGGCGGCGAACTGGGCGACGAGCGCGTGGTAGGCCTTGTCGGTCTTCGCGAGCACGATGACGCCTGAGGTTTCGCGGTCGAGGCGATGCACGACGCCGGGGCGGGGCGCTCCGCCGGCCGGGGCGAGCTTGCCCTTGGTGTAATGGAGCAGACCGTGGACGATCGAGACCTCGTCGGACCCTTGCACCGGGTGCGTAAGGAGACCAGCGGGCTTGTTGACGGCGATGATGTGCGCGTCTTCGAAAAGGACTTCGAGGGTCATCTTGACCGGACGGGCGGTGGGCTCGCCGGGGGAGGGCAGGGCGACTTCGATGGCGTCGCCGGGATTGAGCACCGTGCGGCAATCAGCCGTCTGTCCGTTGACCTTCACCAGGCCAAGTTCGAGGGCCTTCTGCACGCGCGAGCGGCTGACGCCTTCGAGGAGCATGGCGATGATCTTGTCGGCACGAGCGGGTTCGAATTCGCTCGGGATGCGCGTCTTGACGATCTCATCCGGACGTAGCTCCTCGATCGGAGCCTTGGCGGGACGGGCCGCGTAGGGCACGTGCGGAGCAGGCTTATTCTTACGCTTCAGCGCTTTCGCCGTGCGGGCCTGCGGGCGCGATCCGAGGCGCTTGGGCTGGGCCTTCTTGGGTTTCTTGGGTTGGGCCATATTATTTGGCCTTACCGAGGAGGTATGCGGGATTCAATTTTTGGAGGGGCTTGGGAAGGAAAAGGCCGTCTTTACGGATTACCTGGCCATCGAAACGGATCTCGCCGCCACCGTATTCGGGGCGCTGGATGCAGACCATGTCCCAGTGGATGGACGAATGGTTGCCGTTGTCGGTGGTCTCGTAGCACTTGCCGGGCGTGAAGTGGAATGAGCCCGCGATCTTCTCGTCGAACAGGATGTCCTGCATCGGGTTGAGGATGTGCGGATTGAAGGCGATGGCGAATTCGCCGATGAAGCGCGCACCGCCGTCGGTATCGAGGATCTCGTTGAGGCGCTTAGTATTGTTCGAGGTAGCCTCGACGATTTTTCCTTTACGGAAGACGAGGCGGATGTTTTCGAACGAGACGCCCTGGTAGATGGTCGCGCAGTTATACTGCAGTACGCCGTTGACGGAGTCCTTGATCGGCGCGGTGAAGACCTCGCCGTCGGGGATGTTGTATTCGCCGCCGCAGGGGATGGCGTTCATGCCCTTGATGTTGAACTTCAGGTCGGTGCCCTGGCCGACGATGTGGACCTCATCAGTCTTCATCATTGCCTGCTTAAGGGCTTCCATGCCTGGGATCATGCGGGAGTAGTCGAGCGTACAGACGCGGAAGTAGAAATCGGCGAAGGCTTCGGTGCTCATCTTGGCCTGCTGGGCCATCGACGAGGTCGGCCAGCGGAGGACGACCCACTTGGTCTTATTGACGCGGTGGTCGAGCACGGGACGCATGAGCTCGCCGTTGAGCTTGGCCTGGGAAGCCGGGATGTCGCTGCCTTCGAAGATATTGTCGGAACCGCGCACGGCGATGTAGGCCTGCATCTTCTTCATGCGGGCGAGCTCGTGGTCGGCGGCTAGCTTGAACTGTTCCTTGGTGCCACCCTTGACCATCTCGCGTCCGACGCGGGCCTTATGGAGGTTCACCATCGGGGTGGCGCCGCGTTCGCGGGCGGCCCGGATGAGGGCGATGACGAAGTCCTCGGGGACGTCGTGGGCATCGATAAGCACGCTCTCCCCCTTCTTGAGGCGGGTTGAGAAACCGCAGAGCACGTCGGCGAGCTTACCGTAGCGAGGATCCATAATGCGGGTAAGTTGCGACCCCCTCGGTCCCTTTCCAAGCGTGAAAGGAGCGCTTGCGATGAAGCGGGCTCCACGCACGGTGTCCTCATGTCCGATTCTTCGCCCTCAGCGCGTGCCCTAGCCTTGGCGGACGAGGCGGCGTTCGACTTCGCGATAGGCGACGAGGCGTCGGCGTTGACGAAGCTGCAGGCGGCAGTGTCCGCCGACCCGGCCTGCTTCGAGGCTTGGCTGGCCAAGGCCGAGGTGCACTTCTCGTCGGGTCAGTACGACGAGGCTCTGGCCGCCGGCGAACGAGCCCTCGCGCTTCGCCCGAAGGACATCCACATACACACCTCGATGTCCCGTATCTGGATGGAGCGCGGTGATAAGACTAAGGCCGAGCACCACGGCGCGCAGGCCCGTATCCTCGGCTGGGGCGATCAGCTCAAGGAACCTGAAGGCAAGCAGCCAGGGGAACTTTAAGAACTAGGGGTAGGGGTTGGGGCAGGGGTAGGAAGCCAAGGCGACCTAGATTCCTTACGAATCTGCCCCTAGTGTTTCGGTTGTCCCACCCCCTGTGACACGCTGTCTCGAGTAAAACAGGGAACAATGGGTCATTTAGGGGGTCGATAAGGGCTCCAAGCCGAGAAAAGCCCCTAAATCGTTTGCTAAACCTCAGCAAAACGGCTTTGGCATCTGTTCTGCAAAGTCGCAGACGTCCCCAACGACCACCCTCTACCCAAATACCCACCATGGCCAAAAACACCAAACCCAGCGTCAAGCCCCTCGGCGACCGCGTCCTCCTCCAGCGCATCGAAGAAGCTGAAGAAATCAAGGGCGGCATCATCATCCCTGACTCCGCCAAGGAGAAGCCGCAGGAAGCCAAGGTCATCGCCCTCGGCACCGGCGCTCTCGACAAGGACGGCAAGAAGGTCGCCTTCAACGTCAAGGTCGGCGACAAGGTTCTCGTCGGTAAGTACGCCGGCACCGAAGTGAAGCTCGACGAAGTGATCTACCTCCTCCTCCGCGAAGAAGAGATCCTCGCCGTCATCGAATAATCTCACCCCCTAACTCTCAAACCACACCAACATGTCCAAGAAGCAGATTCTGTTCGACGAAGCCGCCCGCCGCAAGGTGCTCAATGGCGTCTCCATCCTCGCCCGTGCCGTCAAAGTCACCCTCGGTCCTAAGGGCCGCAATGTGATGATCGACAAGAAGTTCGGCGCCCCGAAGGTCACCAAGGACGGCGTCACCGTCGCCAAGGAGATCGAACTCGACGATCCTTACGAAAACATGGGCGCCCAGATGGTGCGCGAAGTCGCCTCCAAGACCGCCGACAAGGCGGGTGACGGTACGACCACCGCGACCGTCCTGGCCGAAGCCATCTACAAAGAAGGCCTTCGCTTCGTCGCCGCCGGTGCCAACCCGATCTTCGTCAAGCGTGGCGTCGACAAGGCCACCGAAGCCATCGTCAAGGAACTCGCCGTGATCTCCAAGAAGGTCAAGGACCGCAAGGAAATCAAGCAGGTCGCCACCGTCTCCGCCAACTGGGACGAGTCCATCGGTGATATCATCGCCGAAGCCATGGACCGCGTGGGTAAGGACGGCACCATCACCGTCGAAGAAGCCAAGACCATCGAGACCACCCTCGACGTCGTCGAAGGCATGCAGTTCGACAAGGGTTACCTCTCCCCGTACTTCGCGACCAACGCCGAGACGCTCGAGGCCATCCTCGAAGACGCTTACATCCTCCTCTACGAGAAGAAGGTCAGCGCCATGAAGGACCTGCTGCCTCTCCTCCAGGAAGTCGCCAAGACCGGCAAGCCGCTCCTGATCATCGCTGAGGAAATCGAAGGCGAAGCCCTCGCTACCCTCGTCGTCAACCGCCTCCGCGGAACGATCAACGTCTGCGCCGTCAAGGCTCCTGGCTTCGGCGACCGCCGCAAGGCCATGATGGAAGACATCGCTGTCCTCACCGGTGGCCGCTTCGTCACCGATGACCTCGGCATCAAGCTCGAGTCCGTCAAGGTGGCCGACCTCGGTCGCGCCAAGCGCATCGTCGCTGACAAGGAAAACACCACGATCATCCAGGGCGCCGGCAAGTCCGCCGATATCCAGGGCCGCGTGAAGCTCATCCGTCGCCAGATCGACGAGACCACCTCCGACTACGATAAGGAAAAGCTCCAGGAACGCCTCGCCAAGCTAGCCGGCGGCGTCGCCGTCATCCACGTGGGTGCCGCGACCGAGACCGAGCTCAAGGAGAAGAAGGACCGCGTCGACGACGCCCTGCACGCCACCCGTGCGGCCGTTGAAGAAGGCATCGTCCCCGGTGGTGGTGTCGCTCTCCTGCGCACCGTCAAGGCCATCGACGCTGTGATCAACTCCCTCGTCGGCGACGAAAAGATCGGCGCCCAGATCGTCCGTAAGGCGATCGAAGAGCCGCTCCGCACGCTGTGCTTCAACGCCGGCGTCGAAGGTTCCCTCATCGTCCAGGAAGTGATGCTCAAGCACAAGGGTGCCGAGGGTTACAACGTGGCGACCGGCGCTTACGAAGACCTCATCAAGGCCGGCGTCGTCGACCCGACCAAGGTCACCCGCACCGCGATCATCAACGCCGCCTCCGTGGCCGGCCTGCTGCTCACGACCGAGTGTCTCATCACCGACATGCCCGAGGATAACAAGCCTTCGGCTGGCGGCGACCACCACGACCACTGAGGTCGCTGAGCGAACGCTCCCGAACAACGGCGCCCATACGGGCGCCGTTTTTTTGTGCCCACCAGTCGGCCGGGGCTGGGCTTTGATTTTTACGACAACCCGCCCGCCGGGATCGTCTTAAACACCACATTTCTCATCTTCGCCGTATTGCCATGTTCCGGGGGACGGTTTTCTTTCCTCATACCCCTATGCGCCCCCTCGTCGCTTTCCTTTCGGTCTGCCTCTCCGTCCTGGCCTCCGCGGCGCCCGCCGACGGCCCGGTCCGCGTTTTGTATCTGGACGCCAGCGGCGATGAGCAGTCCGCCGTCGGTCCGCTCCATTCGCTGATGGCCGAGCTCGGCCGCGATGCGATCTGGTTCGATTATGCCTCGGGCCTCACGCCCGACGCCGCCACGCTCGAGCGCTACGACGTCCTCGCGGTGAAGCCTAAGGCCGATGGTTCACCCGCGCTGAACACCTCGATCAAGCTCCCTTCCGGCGCGATGGTCGCGGTGTTGGTCGTTAAGGCTGACACGACTCCGGCCGCTTTCCGCTCCGAGCTCGAAGCCGCTCTGCCTTCCGCTCGCAAGGCTGGCTGGCAGAAGTTTCTCGCGCAGCGTGAACCTGAGGTCCGCGAGAAGAACATCAATGTGGCCAACTACGAGAAGCGCCCCGAGCCGCTGACCTTCCAGAAGCCTTATTCCGTCAAGGGGAGCATGGAGCGCACCCAGGTCCCAGCGGACATGAAGCTGGTGCTCTTCGCTTCTGAGCCCGACATCATGAAGCCGATCGCGTTCGCCTGGGATGCCCGCGGTCGCCTCTGGGTCTGCGAGACCTCCGACTACCCGCACGGCGTGAAGGAAGACCAGCAGCAGGGCAACGACCGCATTAAAATCTGCGAAGACACCGACGGCGACGGCAAGGCCGATAAGTTCACGGTCTTCGCCGATAAGCTCAATATCCCGACGAGCCTCGTCTTCGCCAATGGCGGCGTAATCGTCTCGCAGGCGCCGAACTTCGTCTTCCTCCAGGATACCGATGGCGATGACAAGGCCGACGTTCGCAAGGTCATCCTGACTGGCTGGGGCATTCGCGATACCCACGCCCAGACGAGCAGCCTTTCTTACGGCTATGACAACTGGCTGCGCGGTGCGGTTGGCTACAGTGGCTTCGCCGGCGAGGTCGCCGGAGAAAAGAAGAACTTCGCGATGGGCAGCTACCGCTTCACCGCGGACGGCGCCAAGCTCGAGTTCCTGCACCAGTTCTCCAATAACACCTGGGGCTACGGCGCCAACGCCGCTGGTGACTCCTTTGGTGGCACGGCCAACAACGCCCCGATCTTCTTCGGCGGTATTCCGGCCACCGCTTGGGCCAAGGGTTCCCGCGGCATGTCGGCCAAGCGCATCAACCTCGTCGATAAGGCGCATACGATCACCCCGAACTTCCGTCAGGTCGACGTCATGGGCGGCTGGACCGCCGCGGCGGGTTCCACTTTCATCTACTCCGCGCAGCTGCCATCCCGCCTGCAGGGTAAGGCGATGGTCTGCGAGCCGACGATGAAGCTCATCGGTCTCATGGACGTGCAGCCTGACGGCGCTGGCTACGTGGCCAAGGACGGCTTCAGCCTCGTCGCCAGCTCCGATGAATGGATGTCCCCCGTCTTCGCCGAAGTCGGTCCGGATGGCGCCATCTGGTTCGCCGACTGGCAGAACTTCATTATTCAGCACAACCCGACCCCGAGCGTCGGCCGTGGCGGCTATGACGCCAAGACTGGCGTCGGAGGTGCGCACGAGAACGACCTGCGCGACCACGCCCGTGGCCGTATCTATCGCATCGTCTGGGATAAGGCCGGTAACGTGGCCAAGGCTTCCCAAGGTGATACCGCCGCCGAACTCGTCGCCGGACTTTCCGGCAGCACCCAATACGGCCGTCTCCGCGCGCAGCGCTTGATTGTCGAAGGCAAGAAGAAGGACCTCGCGCCGGCCCTCCGCGACCTCGTCGTGAAATCCGCGGCCGACATCGGCGCCATCCATGCCCTCTGGTCCCTGCAGGGTCTCGGTGAGCTTAACGCCACCACGCATCAGGCCGCGTTGTATTCGAGCGTGGCACCGTTGCGTCGTAACGCCATTCGAGCTCTCGGAGCTGACGCGGAATCTCAGAAGCTCTTCTTTGGTGCTGGCGTCGTCGCCGACAAGGATGCCGCCACGCGCCTGGCCGCCTTCGTGAAGCTCGCCGATTTCCCGACTACCCCGGAAGTCCAGACGCTGGTCCGCCAGCTTTCGGCGGATACCGCCGTGAAGTCTGACGAATGGCTCAATGAATCCGCTCGTCTGCTCGCCAAGAAGCACAAGACCGCGACCTTCGTCGAAGGCCCAAACCTGCTGCCTAACCCCGGTTTCGAAGAGGTCGCCGACGACAAGAAGATGCCTCTTGGCTGGAAGCGTCGCGACTATGGTACGCGTGCTGGCAACAAGGACGCCCAGTGGGGTATCGTCATCGACCCGAAGAACGTGCGTTCCGGTAAGCATGCGATGCGCGCCATCACCCGCGCCGACGCTGACACGAGCTTCTTCGCCGACGTCGAATTGAAGCCGAACACCGAGTATCGCCTGAGCGCCTGGATCAAAACCCATGCGATGCGGGGTAAGGCCAGCCTCAATGACCACATTGGCCGGGCCGAGACCGAGAAGGTGACCGCCCGCGAGTCAGACTGGACCGAGGTCGAGGTCGTCTTCAACAGCGGTAAGCGCCCCAAGGCCAGTATCAACCTGCTCCATGTCGCCGTCGGCGATTCGTTCTATGACGACGTAAAACTCTGCGAATTGACCATGGCTGGCGACGCACCGGTGACCGCTGGCCTGGCGGCTCGCGGTGAGCAAATCTTCTGGAAGCACCCCGTCGCCGCCTGCGCGATCTGTCACATGGTGGGCGGGAAGGGGAGCGCCATCGGCCCCGCGCTCGACGGTCTCGCGACCCGCGCAACGCCGGCCTATATCCACGAATCCCTGACCGAGCCGAATAAGGTCCTCGCCAAGGGCTTCGAGAAACTCGGCGTCTCTCCGATGCCACCGATGGGCCTGATTCTCAAGCCCCAGGAGCTCGAGGACGTGAAGGCTTATCTGCAGACGCTGAAGTAAGCCGGCGCCCTTCGCTCCAATCTGGTTGATTCGGGGCTTGGGCCACCTATGCCTATCGCCCATGTGCTCCGTTGAACTCAAGAAGCCGATGTCCCCGTTGGTCGGTCTGCTGTCCTTGGTGGCCGTCAGCGTCATCTCCTTTGCCATTCTTTATTTCGGGATTCCCGGTACGGCTTTCCGCGGTATGCAGACGGGCATCTTCTTTCCGTTCGAAGTCGAGTTCGCGGACGCGCGCTTCATGGACCACACCATCAAGTGTGATTCCAAGGAAGTGACGGCCGAGGTTCGCAAGGCCTTGCAGAAGGTGAAGCCCGACTACCCGGTGGCGAAGGCTTACGTCACGCTGACCAACTACCCGTCCGGTTATAAATTTCACGTCACCTACGCCACCTACTACGGCCAGCGCTTTTCTTTCAGCGGTGACCAGTGGTTCCGACGCGGCGTGCAGGTCGGCGAGCCGACGATCGACGCTGAGCTTAAGTCCAAGGACGACGTGCTGGAGAAGGCTATCCGCGACAGCATCGAGGCCTACTTCAAGTCCAAGGGCGCCCACGGCTAAGGTCAGGGGGAGGGCGAAGCCTTACCCGCCCGCAGAAAAGCCCCGGATTGCTCCGGGGCTCCTGCAAAGTGGGGTGATTGAGGGGACTTGAACCCCCGACCCCTGGTACCACAAACCAGTGCTCTAACCAACTGAGCTACAACCACCGTGCGTTCCTTCTTTAGCCGAAGGAAGCCCTATGCAGGGAATCCCGCGGGGATTGTCAAACCCGGACCCGAAAGCGCTCAAATGCCTCATCTGGCCTGTGCTTTGGCTTCTCAGCCGAGTTTTCCTCCCTTTATCCTTTCCCTTTGACCCAGCGTATCGCTTTCTAAGTTAACTTTATGTCTACGTTTTCCGACCTCGGTCTGCCCGAGCAAGTCCTGCGCTCCTTAGCCGAACATGGCTACGTGACCCCGACCCCCATCCAGGATCAGGCCATCCCGGTCATCATGGCCCGCAAGGATCTGATCGGCGCCGCCCAGACCGGTACGGGCAAGACCGCCGCCTTCGCGCTCCCGACGCTTGCGCTCCTCGGCCCTGCCGCCGGCAAGCCGCGCTGTCTCGTTCTCGTCCCGACGCGCGAGCTCGCCGTCCAGGTCGACGAGAACTTCCAGAAGTACGGTAAGCACTTCGGCACCCGCACCGCGCTCCTCTACGGCGGCGTGGGCTACGGCGCCCAGGTCAAGGCGCTCGAAGAGGGCGTCGATGTCGTCATCGCGACCCCGGGCCGCCTGCTCGACCTCCATGAGCAGAAGATCCTGGACCTGAAGTCCATCCAGATGCTGATCATGGACGAAGTCGACCGCATGCTCGACATGGGCTTCATCGAAGACGTCACCCGCATTGTCAACTATTGCCCGAAGGAGCGCCAGACGCTGCTCTTTTCCGCCACGATCTCTGATGCCATCGGCCGCATCGCCGGCTGGGCCCTCCGCGATCCAGTCACCGTCGACGTTCGCACCGGCCTCGGCGCCGCCGACACGGTCGAACACGCCATCTACCCCGTCGATATCTTCCAGAAGTACGACCTGCTGTTGGCTCTGCTCAATAAGAGCGGTTACAAGTCCGTCATCGTCTTCACCCGTACCAAGCGCGATGCCGACCGTATTGCCGAGTGGATCGAAGGCCACGGCACGCCCGTCGCCACGATGCACGCCGACCGTTCGCAGTCCGAGCGCGCGGCCGCCCTTGCTGGCTTCAAGTCGGGCAAGTTCTCCATCATGGTGGCGACCGACATCGCTTCGCGCGGCCTGGATATCCGCGGCGTCACCCACGTCATCAATTATAACGTACCAGAGCACGCCGAAGACTACGTCCACCGTATCGGCCGTACCGGCCGCGCTTCCGCCGAAGGCGAAGCCTTCACGCTCTTCTCTCCGGATGAGATGCACCATCTCCAGCAGATCGAAGTTCTCCTAGGTCGCACCATCGAGCGCCGTAAGCTCGAAGATTTCCGTTACTATTCCGAACCGCAACTTACCCCGGGCAGCGCCAAGGCGGCGACCGCCTCGCGTAAGCGCAACCGCTGATCGTGTCCGTGCCCGCTTCCGAGCCTCCGATGCGGCGAGCCCTTGCGCTCGCCCGTCAGGTTTGGGGGCGTACGCACCCGAATCCGATGGTTGGGGCGGTGATCACGGAAGGCGGTAAGGTTGTCGCCGAAGGCTTCCACGCCAAAGCCGGCGAGCCGCATGCCGAGGTGATGGCCCTGCGCGCTCTGGGCCGTAAGCCCGCCGCGGACGCCATCCTGCACGTCACACTCGAGCCCTGCTGTACGCATGGCCGCACGCCGCCCTGCGTCGACGCTATCTTGGCGTCCGGTATCCGTACCGTCGTCGTCGGAGCCCGCGACCCGAATCCTGCCCACGCCGGTCACGGCCTGGATCTACTGCGCACCAAGGGTGTCGCGGTCGTCGAAGGCGTGCTCGGCGAGGAATGCACCGAGCTGAACCTCATCTTCAACCACTGGATCGTCCGCGGTTCGCCTTTGATCGCGCTCAAGGTCGCCTCGACGCTCGACGGCAAACTGACTTTGCCTGCGGGGCAGGGTAGGGCGATCACCGGTCCGGAGTCGCAAGCCTACGTGCATCGCCTTCGCCGTCTCTTTCCTGCCATCGCCGTCAGTGCCGACACCGCGATCGCCGATAATCCTCGCCTGACCGCCCGCGGCGATGAAGGGGAGATCTGTCCGGTGCGCTTTGTGTTGGACCGTCATTTCAAGACCGCCGGTCGCACGGGACTGAATCTCTTCCAGGACGCCCATCGCACCCGCACCATCGTCGTCGGTCTGGGCTCCTCCGCCAAGAAGTCCGACCTCTCTTGGTATGAGGCCGAGGGGATCAAGGTCTGGGGTCTGGTCGGCGACGAGGACTCCTTCCTCAAGGTCTGGGCCGAACGCTGCGCCCAAGAGAAGCTCAGCGGTGTCCTGGTCGAAGCCGGTCCTCGCCTAGCGTCGGCCATGCTGGCGTCTAGATCCGCCGATTATCTCTACGCCTTCGTCGCTCCGCGCACGGGCGATGCGGAAGCCCCAAGCTGGCATGACGGGGTGGCGCTCCCGGTGGGGGGCCTGCGGACCTCCCTGGTGGGTTCTGACGCCCTTTATCAGGGTCATCTGGGGTAAGTCCTGTCATTATCCTAGAAAAGGCTCCTAGGCCGAATTAGGCATTATTCCCCCGTCTAAAGGTGGCGAGGGGGTGTCTTTTTGTCCCAACCGGGTCGCCTTGCCTGTTTTGGCTCGACTTTTCAAGAAAAACTTACATCACAGCGAGTCCGCCTCCCTGTCCAAAGCAGAATGGCCCTAACCTTCTAAATCCTAACAACTTATGACAGAGAAAATCTTGGACCACAAGCGTAAGGAGAAGCCCTCCTTCACGTCTCTCATCGAGAAGAAGCGGGATGGGGGCGAGTTCACCGCTGACGAGATTCGTCAGATCGTCGACTCGGTCATGGATTCCGAAATGCCGGAGGCCCAGCAGGCCGCTTTGGCCATGGCGATTTACTTCAAGCAGATGTCCGCGCAGGAAACCGCGCTCCTGGCCGAAGAACTCCGCCTCTCCGGTGACGTCATCGACCTCGACCGTCTCACCCAGCCCAAGATCGCCAAGGTCTCGACCGGCGGCGTGGGCGATAAGACTTCCATGGTGCTCGGTCCCCTCGGCGCCGCCGCTGGCGTCATCATGCCCGGCATGAACGGTAAGGACGAAGAATTCTGCATCTCGACCGTCGAGAAGCTTAGCTCGATTCCGGGCTTCAAGGGCAAGGCTACGATGGACCAGTTCCGCCAGCAGCTCGAACGCGTAGGTTGCGCCGTCACCGAGCAGTGCAGCGAAATCGCTCCGGCCGATGATATTCTCTACAAGCTCCGCCAGAAGACGGGCACGATCCCGTCCCTCCCGCTCATCACGGGCAGCATCCTCTCCAAGAAGCTCGCCGAAGGCTGCGAAGGCCTGGTGATCGATGTGAAGTGGGGCAACGGTTCCTTTATCCGCGACCTCGAGCAGGCCAAGCAGCTCGCCCGTATCGTCACCCGCGTCGCCCGCTCGCTTAACCGCAAGTGCGTGGCCCTCGTGACCGACATCAACCAGCCTCTCGGCGACTCCGTCGGCACGGGCCTCGAAGTCCTCGAAGCCGTCCGCCTCCTGAAGGGCGAAGGCCCCGAAGACCTGCAGGACCTCGTCCTCAAGCTGGGCATGGAAGTCGTGCGCCTTGCTGGTGTCGCCGGTTCGACCCTTTCCGCCAAGCAGACCGTTGAGAAGCACCTCAAGGACGGCTCCGCCCTCGAGAAGTTCAAGGCGATGGTCCGCGCCCAGGGTGGTAAGACTGACTGGATCGACGATCCTTCGAAGTTCCCCAAGGCGAAGTTCATCCGCAAGCTGCCTGCCCCGAAGCGTGGCTACGTCCATACCATCGACGCTGGCAAGATCGCCCAGGGCGTCCGGCTCCTCGCCACCCTCAAGGATGGCACGCTCGACCCGTCGGTCGGCGTCACCGAAATCCGTAAGGTCGGTACGCAGGTCAAGCAGGGTGAGCCGCTGATCATGATCCATTACAACGACGAGGCCAAGGTCGACGCCGCGCTGCCGTACTTCCGTGACGCCTATCGTCTCGCTCCGAAGCGCCCGAACATGCCCCCGCTCGTCGTCGAGCGCGTGGCCTAAGTCGGCCCGCCAGGAAAGAATCGAGCCGCGGATCTCTCCGCGGCTCTTTTGTTTTTAGCCCTCGCCGGCTGGGGTGCCGTCGGAGGTCAGAATGAGGATAAGCTTCTCGCCGTCCTTGCCAGTGAGCTCGATATCCACTTGCAGGGCGCTCGGCAGTTTGCGTACACCGATTGGGCCCGAGATCTTGGCGCAGCCGTGGGCTTTGAGGAAGTCGGCGGCCTCGGCTCCGTTCTCGAGCATGACCAATCGGCCCAGCAGCGCTTTGCCGTCGGCCTCGCCGACTTCGAGCTTCGCCGAGCGGTCGAGGAAAGTGTCATCGAGCTGCGCCCAGGTGACCACGTCGCCTGCGCTGAAGCCGCGTTCGCCGGAACTCCTGATCGCGCTCAGTTCCGCAGGTGTCCCGCGTATGGTGATGGCCGGCGGCATGCAGCCGACGACGGCCCCCAGCAGGGTGGCGAGCAAGGCGGTGCGCAGGGCCTTCATAGCCGCCAACCTAGGAAAGCCTTGCGGTGGCGCAAGCGTCTACCGAAAGCTTAGGCTAGGCCACGCTTAGTCGACACCGCGAAGTCCACAAAGGCCTTCGCGACCCGGCCAGAAGCTTCGGGCAGCGCCCGGGCCTTCTCGATTGCCTGCGTGGTGTTGAGCCCGTCGCGGTAAAAGATCCGGTGCATCACCTTGGCCGTGGCGATCTCGTCGTCGGAGAAGCCCGAGCGCTTCAGGCCGACGGCGTTGATCATCTTGGTCTCGCACGGATTACCGTCGGCGATGACAAAGGGAGGGACGTCCTGGACGCACTTTGAGCAGGCCGCGACCATCGCATGGTCGCCGATGCGGCAGAACTGGTGGATGCCGGCATTCCAGCCAATATTCACGTGGTCGCCGACGTGCACGTGGCCCGCGACGGCGGAGTGGCTGGAAATGACGAGGTGATTACCAATCACGCAATCATGCGCGACGTGCGAATAGGCCAGCAGGACGTTATCGTCGCCGAGGATGGTCCATTCGCCTTCTTGGGTGCCGAGGTGGACGCTGACGTATTCGCGAAACGTGTTACGGGCACCGACCTTGAGGCCGGGCTTGCCGGGTTTAGCCTTTAGGTCCTGCGTGCGGCCGCCGATGAAGGCGTAAGGGAAGACCTCACACTGCGGGCCGAGCTGCGTGTAGCCCTCGACCGTCGCGTGGTGGTGCAGGACGCAGCCGTCGCCTAGAGTGACGTCGCCGCCCACGTAGGCGTAGGCACCGATGACGACGTCCTGGCCGAGCTTGGCGCCGGCTTCGACGATCGCAGTAGGGTGGACTTGCGTGGCCATCCGGTTCAGCCGTTAGGCGAGTCGGCGATGGTGAAGAGTAGTTCGGCGGACGAGACGCACTCGCCGTTGACCAAGCACTCGCATTCGGCAGCAGCGATGCGGCCGCGGACCTTGGTGAGCTTGGCGCGGATCTCGAGGGTGTCGCCCGGGGTGACCGCCTTGCGGAACTTCACCTTGTCGGCGCTCATGAAGAACACGACCTTCGGGGC
>JBEEKW010000047.1:0-15066 GCA_041168485.1 Verrucomicrobiota bacterium | reverse complement strand
ATATGACGAACTTGCAAGCCGTAGGCGACGGCTGGGTTACGCCTGTTTTTCGAGCCCTTGCAGCACGGTCAGGCCGATGGACCGGAAGACCCGGGCCGGGTTGCTGTCCGGATGGCTGATGACCACCGGGATGCCGTGGTCGCCACCCACGCGGATGGTCTGGTCGAGCGGGACCTCTCCCAAAAGGATCGTTTGCAGGGCGGTCGCGACCTTGAGGCCGCCGCCTTGGCCGAAGAGGTATTGGCGGGAGCCGTCCGCCCCCTCGAGAAAACTCATGTTTTCGGCCACGCCGAGGATCGGTACGCCGACTTTCTCGAACATCGCCGCGCCGCGGAGGGCGACCGCGACCGCCGCCGTCTGCGGGGTGGTCACGATGATGGCACCGCTGAGGGCCATCGCCTGGGCGATGGAGAGCTGGGCGTCACCCGTGCCCGGGGGTAGGTCGATCAGGAGGACGTCCAATTCGCCCCAGCGGACGTTCGTCGCGAACTGCGAAATCGTCTTCATGATCATCGGACCGCGCCAGACTACCGGGGCGTCGGCATCGATGAGGAGACCCATGGACATTACCTTCACGCCGAAATTCTCGAGAGGGATAAGGGTGTCGCCGTCCAGCATGGGACGGCCGTTGACACCGATCATCAGCGGCACCGAAGGGCCGTAGATATCGCAGTCCATCAGGCCGACCTTACCTGGGCGCCCTTGGTCGGAGAGGGCACGAGCGAGGGCGCAGGCCAGGTTGACGGCGAAAGTGGACTTGCCGACGCCGCCTTTACCGCTGGCGACCGCGATGATGAACTTCACCTTACCCACGCCGGCATCGGCCGGGAGCTTGGCGGTCGCGGCGGGGGCACCGGCCGGGGGCGGGGTGCCCTTGGGGACCGTCACCGTGATGGCGATCTCGGGGTTCTTCACCCCGATGGACTGCAGGGCGGCTTCAATCTCGGCGTACAGTTTCTTGGGCACTTCAGGGTCGGAGCTCGTGACGGCTAGGCCGACGCTGACCTTGCCCTCGAGGGTGACCTCGATGCCCTTCACCAAACCGAAGGAGACGATGTCGCGGCTGTAGCCGGGGTAGCGGACCTGACCGAGGGCCTTCTGGACGGATTCCTTATCGAGCGACATCAGCAGGATTGAACTCCCTGCCCAACTTAGGTCAAACTGCTAACCTCATAACAAACTCGCTCGATGCGCTTCCTTTCCCTCTTCGCCGTCTTTCTCGTCTCACCCCTCTTCGCTCAAGATAACATCAAGGTCGACAAAGAGATCGGCGGCTTAATCAGTCGCAAAATTCTGCCGGTGGCAATCGTCTCGGACGATCCGGTCTTGGGCAGCCTCGTCCAGTCCGCTCTTTCCACCCACGGCGCCATCGAGATCTCTCCCAGTTCTCCCATTAAGGTGCGCATTGGTCGCGGCGGGCTCGCCGCCGTCGTCTCCTGCGATAATGTGCTTTGTGCCTTTACGTCGAACGTCGAAGGCAAGGACGAGGATCAGCTCGCACTCCGGATTGCCGACGCCGCGGTCGTGGGCCTCGGGCGTCGCTGGCAGCTCAAGCCACTGTTCGCCGATACCAAGGTCACGTTCGTCTCGCGTTCCACCGGCAGTGCCGAAATTTATGTCACTAATCTGGCCCGTTCCAAGACGCTGCGCCTGACGAGGTATGGCAACACCTCGATTGGTCCGCGCTGGTCCGCCGATGGCTCCCGCATCTTCTTCATCTCCTCCTTCCGTTCGAATTGGCCCGAGATTTTCTCGACCAATGGTTACGGCGAGGCCTCCAAGGTGATTGTCAATGTCCGTGGTGCGCTGGGCGCCGCCAGTAGCGGTCCCGATGGGCGGATCGCTTTCGCCTCTTCCAATAAGGGTACGATGGATATCTTCGTCGCGGGTCCGCAGGGTCAGACGCCGACGCGCGTGATCAAGGCTCCGAGCATGCAGTGGGTGAACACCGATCCTTCGTGGTCTCCGGATGGTTCCCGTTTCGCACTCACCGCTGGCCCGACCGGCAGCCCGGGCATCTACCTCGCCAGTTCGGCTGGCGGAGCCTTGCAGCGGCTCTCCACGGGTCATGGTTACAGCACCGAACCGCGCTGGAATCCCGTCTTCCCGAATCAGCTCGTCTTCACTTATCAGGAGGCTGGCTCACTTCGCCTCGGGGTGCTTGATCTCGCCGCCAACACTGTGACGCCCATCGTAACTAAGAGCCCGGTATCCATCGCTCATGCTTCGTGGTGCGCGGACGGCCGTCACCTGGTCGCCGCGCAAGGCAACTGGCTGGCCGTCATTGACAGTGTCACCGGCAAGGTGACGCGTCTCACCCCTTCGCAACTCGGCGATTGCTCAGAGCCGGACTGTTGGACGCCGCGCGCGCAGTGACCGGGGTCACTCGACGTACAGGCCGTCGGGGCGCACGGATTCTTCCGCGCGCAGGTAAAGGTTGAACTTCGCGAGCTCGGTGGGCGTGATGATCGCGCCCTTGCTGGCGGCGGCGTAGGTCTTGTCGTCGACTAGCGCGAAGACCCGGTCCTTGTCCGTGTCGCGGGCCAGCGCAAGGTAGCGCCACTGCGGCGAAGTGCGGGTGTAGACGAAGCGGTGGGTCGCCGTCTGGAGGTTAGCAAAGTAGGTGCGGCCACCAACGGTCACTTTGTCGCTGATTTTATAGCGTTCCCGGTCGATCAGGAAGGCCTTGGCCATCGGCTCGCTGGTCCACTTGTTCGTGCCGAGATGCTTGGAGTTCCAGGGCAAGAAGACGGTATCACCAGCGATGCGCGCGCTGACGATCACCAGGTTCAACGAATCAGAGTTGATACCCGAGATTTCGGAGGTGACGAACGTGCCGTCGGGATTGATACGACCTTCTTTGGCGCCCGAGGTCAACATCCAGGCGGCGAGCTCGGCGCCTGGGCCCGAATTGAATTCGCTCCAGCGCTTCCGACGGGCCACCGGCGAGGTCAGGGCATAGACCTTGGCCTGGAGGGCCTTGAGGCGTTCGGAGAAGGCGAGCAACTGGTTGCTCCAAGCTTTCTGGGCGGACTGCGAGCTCGCGGCCTGTGCGTGGAAGTCAACGCGGTCGATGAAGATCTTCAACGCACTCATGCGCATGCCTTCGGCTTCCTTACGGAGCCGGCCGGCCTCGGCGAAGCTGGCCGGAGGGAAGGTGCTCATCACTTCGGCGAAGAGCTGGGCGAAGCCCGCTTCTTCAAGGGCCGGGCTGAGGACATCGTCGAGGATTGCGGACTGGGCCTCCAGCAGTGCGGCTGCCTTGGCGGAGGGTGCGTCGTACAGGACGTAGACCCGGCGGTCGTCGTCGAGCTTGAGTCCCCAGGCGGCGATCTTTCGGGTCAGCGGGGCGGTGTCGACCTGACCGCGCAGCGAGAAGGAAGAGTGAGGGTCGATCTGCAGGCGACTGGCAATCACGTTGAAGCCGGGCGAGCCGCCGAGGGGCTTCTCGAAGACGGCGCGTTCAGCGCGGGTCTTGATCTCGGCGAATTGGCTGAGCTCGCTCCGGAGTATGGCGAAGCTCGTCCGAGCGTTGGCCTCTTCCTTCACGAAGAGACCGCCACAGAAAGCGAGGGCATCGCCGCCGAAGCCTCGAGATAAGCCCAGTAACGCGCCGACGCCGATCATAGCGATCAGCGCGGCATAACCGACTCCCTGGTGCAGACGACGGGTGGAGGTAATCTTCTTTTCGTGATCAGCGAGGGCGAGCATCGCTTGGACCTGCGTGAAGGTGTCGACGTTGGCAGGTTCGGCCAGGCTGTAGAGCAGGAGGCGTCTCCGCGTGTCGGGATCAAGTCGCGTGGCGGCAATCTCATCTTCGACTTCCGTGGACACGGCCTTTGTCCGCCTCAGTTTGAGGGTGACACCGAATTTGAAATGGTCGGAGAGCGGCACCCAATCCGGCGACCCTTCGGGCGCACAGAGCATGTCCGCCGTCAATGCCCCTTCAGCGATCATAGCCATAATCTCGGCTTCGGTCAGAGGGCCGCGGATTTCGTTACCGATGAGGAGTGAGAAGTGACGCATGCGGGCAGAGTCCAACCCTCTTCGGGTATCTTTGAGCCTGTTTGCCGCCGTTGGTTAGGCAAGACGAATGGGCCCATCGATACCTTTTGCAAATCGCCCCAGAACCCGCTTTGCTTGGGTCCGTTCGATGGCTAATCCAGGCATCAATCAATCGCAGAAGCAGTTCCAGGGCCTCGTCCTGACGCCGCAGCTTCGCCAGTCGCTCCGCATCCTCCAAGTGCCCGCGGCCGAGCTCCTGAGTGAGATCTCAGAAGAGATGGCCGCCAACCCTTTATTGGAGGAAGTTGAGCCGGTCGGTAGCGAGAGTCTGGATGCGCCGGTGCCCTCCGAAGAGGCGGAAGAGGAGGGTCCGCGCGAACTCTCCTTGGGCGACGACGATTTTGATGCATTGAAGCGCATGAAGGAGGATTGGGACGAAAGCTACTACGAAGAGATCCGCTCACAGGGTTACACCCAGGAAGACGAGGAACGTCGTCGGCATATGCTGGAGTCCGCCACTGGCGAGGCTTCGCTTTCCGAACACCTCGCCGACCAGGCTCGCACGGCCTCCGATGATCCCGCCGTGCAGGAGGCACTCAAGCTCCTGATTGCCTCGCTCGATGAACGTGGCTTTGTCGAGGAAGACCTTTCGACCGTCGCCCTGCGTTCCGGCCAGCCTTACGAGGCCGTCACGACGGCCCACACCTTGCTGATGGCTTTCGATCCGCCAGGCATAGGTGCCCGCGATCTTCGGGAGTGTTTCCTCGCCCAGCTGCGTCAGCGCGGCCGACGACTTTCCACCGCCGCACGTCTCGTCACCGATTGCTGGGAGCCGATGATGGGTCGACGGCTCGATGAATGTGCCCGGGTGCTCGACGTCGAACTCGACGGCATCCGCGAGGCTCTCGCCGAACTCGCCAAGCTCGAGACTGTGCCCGCCCGGCGATTCTCCCGCGACGATAACCGGGTGGTTACGCCCGACGCCTCCGTCGAACTGGGTGATGACGGCAAGTGGAAGGTCATCATGGACGACCGCCATGTCCCCAAGCTCCGTCTGGTGCCCGCCTACAAGGACATGCTCGCCGGTCAGGCCCTCGGCGACAAGGAACGGGCTTACATCCTCGAGCGTATGCGTCAGGGCAAGTTCCTCATCGGCGCGATTGAAGAGCGCCAGCGCACCATCGAGAAGCTCGCCCATATCATCGTCGAGCGTCAGGCCGATTTTTTTGAGCATGGCCCCGCCAAGCTCCGTCCGCTGACCATGACCGACGTCGCGAAAGAGATGGGCGTCCATGAGACCACCGTCGGTCGCGCCGCTGCCAGTAAGTGGATGCTGACGCCGCATGGTTTGCGCGAGTTCCGTTGGTTCTTCACTTCTGGTGTCGCGACGTCCGATGGCGGTACCGTCGCACAGGAAGGCGTCCAGGAGCTGATCGCCGACATCTTGGCCCGCGAGAACCCCGCCGAGCCGCTGGCCGACGAGGCCATCACGGCGGAGTTACGAAAGCGCGGCGTGCAGATCGCCCGCCGCACCGTGGCGAAGTATCGCGAAGCGTTGGGCCAGCCTTCGGCGCATATGCGCCGCAAGCGCCTCTGATCAGCCGAAACGGCCGAGGACGGAGTCCCAGCCGAAGTTGGCCATGTCAGGGAAGACGAACTGCACGCCGGCCGTGAGGCCGTTCGGGAGTTGCGCAGGCGCGACGACGAGGGGAAGCCCAGCGAGTGAAGCGGGCGCATTGAGTGCGAGCAGCCGGCGACGATGCGTCGAGTTGGAGTCGGCCTTGCGAACGGCGCCTCCGAAGGTCGCGGGCAGGGCAATAAAGTGATATCGCTGAAAGATTACACGGAAGGCGTCGATGATCCGGGAGCGGACGGCTTCGGCGGCCCGGACCTCCTCATGGGTGCGCCCGCGGCCGACGTCGAGGCGTTCCCAGACGACGGGGTCGTAGTCCGGGCGACGTCGTTCGAGCCAAGCGGCGTGCACGCGCGCGGCGGCATGGCCACCGAGTGTCGGATACGCGTCAGCGGCTTCCTTGAAGGCGAGCTGCAGGAGCATCGCGGCGGCGGCGTCTTCCTGCGCTCCCGCCTGCAGGGCGACCGCGCGCATGGCGGCGAGATCGTCCATCGGGATATCTAGGCCCAGGTCGCCGGCCCAGAGGCCCGCACCAGCGGGCGGGGCTTCGCCGAGCACGGCGGCCGAGACTTGGCGGAGATCCTTGGCGGTGCGCGTGATCCATCCTTGGGTGTCGTAGCCCGGCGAGAGGGGGAAGATGTCGCCAATCGGCGCGATATCAGGCGAGAGGCGTAGTCCCCAAACTCCACAGTAACCGCAAGGTACGCGAATCGAGCCGGCGGTATCGGTGGCGAGTGCGAACGGCACCAGCCCGCGCGCGACGGCGAAGGCTGCACCAGAGCTCGAGCCGCCGGAAAGAAGCTCAGGGTGTTCAGGATGAGGGCAGTCGCCGAAGTGTGGATTTTCGCCCGTAAGTCCGAAGGCGAATTCGTTCAGCTGCGTCCGTCCGCACTCGATCGCACCGGCATCGGCTTCGAAGGCGGCAGGCAGGGTGGAAGTCTTCTGGGCTGGGCCGATCTCTTCCGGTAGGAATGTCGAGCCCGCGTAGGTCGGTTCGCCCGCGCGGAAGTAGAGGTCCTTCGTCAGGAAAGGGACGCCGCCGAGCGAGGCTTCGCGCAGAGGCCAAGCTGATTCGAAGCGCCGGGTCAACGTAGCGACGTCGGGCAGGCCGCAGAGCGAGGCGCGTTGTTCCTCGGCGCCCAGCGCGCCCAGTTTGATCAGGAAAGCTTCCGCCGCCATACGAGGACCGCGCGTGAGGGTGAACTCACGCCAATCTTCGACGGACTGCGGCAGCAGGCTCACAGCTCGAGGGGGACGCCCGGTGCGGGGTCGTGCACGCGGGTGCCCGGCATCGCGGCGGCGAGAGTTTCCTTCATCCAAGCGCGGGCGGGCGGGTCGCCATGCGTCAGGACGATGTCCTTCGGTTCGAGGGCCTTGGCGAAGTCGAGGAGCTCTTCGCGATCCGCGTGGCCGCTGAGGTGGAAGCGTTCGACCTTGGCGCGCAGTGTCGAGGTGTGGTCGAGAGACTTGAATTTGAATTCGCCACCCGGATTCATGCCGATGAGTTCGCCACCCGGGGTCTCCGGATCGCAGTAGCCAACGAAGAACACCGCGTTCTCCTTGTGGTCGAGCATGTTAGCGGCGACGCGCCAAGCGGGGGTCTTCTCAACGAGCATACCGCTCGAGAGGAGATAGATACCGCGTTCAGGCATATTCTTACCGGGCTGCGTGTACTTACGCGAGAGCGGTAGGATACCGAGGTCACGGAGAACCTGACGGCTGAACTTCACCTGCTTGGTCTTCTTGCTAGCGGCATCGAGATAGTCGCAGAGATCCATACCGAGTCCCGAGCAGAAGATCGGCACGTCGGCCAAGTTGCCCGCATCAGCGGCTTCCTGGAGCAGCAGTAGAATCTCCTGCATGCGACCGAAGGCAAAGGCCGGTAGAAGGACCGAGCCACCGTCGTCGCAGATGGCGTTGACGGCCTTGATTAGGCGCTGCTCTTCCTTGCTGCGGTCGAAGCCCGGGATCGTGGCCGTGGCACCTCGCGTGCACTCCATGACGAGCGTGTCGACCGGCGTGCGCGGGAAGTTGGCCGCCGCAACGGTGCGCTGGGCCTTGAATTGGACGTCGCCCGTGAAGAAATGCTTCTTCTTCCGGTGTTCGATCAGGCAGCCCACAGCGCCGGCGACGTGGCCCGCGAGGTGGAAGGTGAGGGCGACTTCTTCGCCTCCGCGGCCGATCATGCGCGGGTTGGCGATGGGCACCGCGGCGAGGGCGTGTTCGACGCGTTCGACGTCGGTCTCGACGTAGAGAGGGTAGTCCTGATTACCGGTTTCCTCACGCTGGCGCTTCATTACCTGGATGGAGTTGCTCAGGAGTCGGCGGACGAAGAGCGTGGTGGCCGCGGAGGCGTAGACGCGCGACGTCGGGTGCTGCTTGAGGAGCAGCGGTAACGAGCCTAGGTGGTCGAGGTGGCAGTGTGTCAGGATCACGCCATCGACGTTGCCTTGGATCTTATCGATCTGGGGTAAGGCCTTGCGGCCGTCGAGTTTGGGGTGGAGGCCGCAGTCGATCACCAGCCGCAGTCCGCCGAATTCGGCGAGCATGCAGTTGGCGCCGATCTCACGGCCAGAGTTTAGGTCGGTAAGTCGCATCAGGAAGGGTCGGAAGGAGGGGTCAGGGCGAAGACCGGGATGCGCGTGTAGATGCGTTCGCCCGATTGGGTGGTGCCATGGAAGGAGCCCTCGGCCGTCAGCGGTCCGCCGGCGAGGTGGTAACTATTATAGGAGAACTTCTCGCCTGGGGGGAGGGTAGGGGTCTCACCGACGATGCCGTCGCCCTCGACGATCTCGATGGTGCCGTCTGGGGAGCGGATGATCCATTTTCGGCCCAGTAGCTTCACCGTCTCCTGCGAGAGGTTGCTGATGGTCAGGAAGTAGACGAACGCGTGCGGGGTTTCGGGGGGGAAGTTCACGTCCCTATGGTGGACCACCTTGTCGATGGTGACCCTGAGGCCTGGCAGTTCCTTTCCGGTGGGTTGCACGTTGGCCAAGACAAGAGGGGTTGGCCCCGCTACGGAAGCCATAAATCGGCTAATCGTGCGGTATTTGCCCTTCCCGTCTTGCCCCGAGGGTCTGACGACCTTTGATGGGCTACGGATGTCTACCTCAGCTGAGCGCAAGCGCAACCTCGGGCGCGTTCCGGTCAAGTGGATCGTCCTGGCGTGCTATGTCCTGCTGGTCTTCGTCTCTCGCTGGGTGACCTCCGCCGATCGTCAGCCCTCTCTCGAGCTGGCGCATACTGTCCAGATCGAATCCGCCACCGCCGCGCCTTCGTCTGGCGCCCTGCCGGTGGTCGTGGTGCCCAGTCTGCCGGATCGTGGCGAGAACGCGTGGCACAAGACGGATCTCGTCGTCAAACCCGATGGACTTCCCGGCCTCGGCCAGGTCTATGTCGTCCGCTGGCCCACCGCCTTGCATCGTTCGCGGGATTCGATGGCTGCCGACCATGTCGCCGCCGACATGCTCAAGGCTATCGAGACGCGCCTCGGCGCCGGACGTTTCCATGTCGTGGGCGAAGGCCTGGGGGGCGTGGTCGCCTTGGAGATCGCCAAGAAGCAGCCGCAACGCGTGGCGTCGCTGACGCTCGTCTCGGCTCCCGGCGCCCAAGAATACACCCTGCTCGGTAATGCGGTGGCCAACAAGTTCGTCTACTTCTTCCACCACCTTCCTTTCGTGCTGTTCGACGTGGCCACGCCTCATTTCGGCCTGGCCGATCGGCTGCCCTATAACCGCGGTTACTCTGGCGTCTTCTTCGACAGCGACCTGTCAGGCGCCAAAGCCATGCTCCGCGCGTGGGATGGCCCCGTCTTCCTCGTCCACGGCAAGTCCGACTGGATCACGCCCGTCGACGCCGCCCGCTATTCTGCTCGGCTCATGCCGCAGGCTCGCTTGCTCGAACTCGAGGGCGGTCACGGTCGCGAGGTCGCGCAGGCGGCCTCCGAAGATATCCGTCGCTTTATCGCTGACGTCGAGGCTGGTAAGGCGCCGCGCCGTGCCGCGCCGGTCTCGGCGGCCGAGCCCTACCCGGACCTCGTGGTCTCCGATGGCGCGCGCTTCTGGATCCTTATTCTGATCATCATTCTCTGCACCTTCGTGGCGGAGGATCCGACTTGCCTGGCCGCGGGCCTCCTCGCTGCTGAAGGCATCATTGGTTTCTGGTGGGCCGCGCTGGCCTGCACCATCGGCATCTTCATCGGGGATATGGTCCTCTACTCGCTCGGCCGTTGGCTTGGGCGCGGGGCGCTTCGCCGCGCGCCGCTCAAGTGGATCGTGAAGGAGCACGAGATCGACCGCATGGCCGGCTGGTTCGGTTCGCCACGCGGTATGCTTGTGATCGTCAGCTCCCGCTTCATCCCTGCGAGCCGCGTGCCGACCTTCGTCACCGCCGGCATCCTGCGCCTCGGCCTTCCGCGCCTCTCGCTGCTGCTCTTCACCGCGGCGCTCGTATGGACCCCGGTGCTCATGCTCCTCGGCAGCACGCTTGGGCCGCCCTTCATGGAGCAGTTCCCGCGCTACAAGCAGTACGCCATGTGGATCGTGCTCGGTCTCTTCGCTTTCATCTGGTTCTTCACGCACTGGGTCGTGCCGGCGATGACCTGGCGCGGTCGCCGGGAGATCGTCATGAAGGTCCGCGGCCTGATGCAGCCGTCGCTCTGGCCGGGCTGGCTCCTTTACCTTCCGGTACGTCTGGGCATCGTGCTCCTGAGCCTGCGCCATCGCCGTCTCACGGCCTTCGCCTCCGCGAATCCTGCATTGGGCCGCGTCGGTGGCTTCATCGGCGACTCCAAGTCGCTCCTTCTGCGTCCGTTCCAGCGTGATTCTCGCTGCTGCCCGACGCTCGCGCTTTCGCTCGAGGATCCCGGCGACGAACGCCTGAAGGAAGCCGCTGCCTTCGCGACGTGCCATGGCTTCCCGCTCGTCTTCAAGCCGGAGGTCGCCGAGGACGGCGCTGGCCTGCGTTTCGTCCATACGCAGGAGCAGCTCGAGCGGCTTGTCCGCGGCGCCACGGAGGATTTCCTTCTGCAGAAGTTTATCTCCGGTTCCGAATTCGAGGTCGTCTGGCGCCGTAACCCGGGCAAGGACGACGGGAGTATCATGGCCATCGTGCAGAAGCGCGACGTCACCGTGCGCGGCGACGGCGAGCAGACGCTCGAAGAACTCATCTGGCTGGACGAGGTCGCGGTCTCCCGCGCCAACCTCTTCCTGCGCTGCCATGCGCGCGACCTGAACCGCGTTATCCCCGCCGGCCAAAAGGTGACGCTCAATCTCACCGGTAGCTACGGCCATGGCGCCCGTTGCCTCCATCGCCACGATCTTATTACCGTGGAACTCGACACCGCCGTGACCCAGTTCGCCAAGCGTTTCCCGGGCCTCCACTTCGCTCGGTTTGACCTGCGCGCGAGTTCCATGGAGGATCTTAAATCCGGACGCTTCATCGTTACCGAAGTCGGCGGCTGCTGCCACGTCTCCAGCCTCCTGCGCGATGAGTCGTTACGCTTCTCGCGCTCGTACGAAGCGGTCTGGGGTCAGCTCAGGGCCTGCCTCGAAGCTGGCGCCTACAATCTTTCGCAGAAGGTCCGCCCCGTGCCGCTCGACGAGCTCATGGCCCGCTGGAGCCAGGCTCGCAGTCGTCACGACGAGTTTGCCGTCAGCGAGGAGCTTTGATCAGTTGCGTGCGGTGAAGGCGTGGCAGAGCGCGGCCGCAGCTGCGTCGGATTCATCGAGCGCTAGCTCTTCACCGAGGCGGAGCACCGTGCGAATCATCCGGCCGACCTGTTCCTTCTTGGCGGCGCCATGGCCCGCCACCGCGAGCTTGATACGCGTGGGGGCGTATTCACCCACCTTGACGCCGAGGCGGGCGAGCACACTGAGGGCGGCGCCGCGCGAGGCGCCCATCGCCTGAGCGGTGCGGAAGTTCTGGACGTAGATGGTTTCCTCGATGGAGGCGTGCGTGACCGCATGCTCGCGGACGAGCTTCTCCACCGCGTCGGCAATACGCCCGAGGCACTCATAGGCTTCGAGCTTCGGGCCGAGCTTCAGCGTGACGCTGGCGAGCAGGCGCATTGGCTCCGAGCGCGCATCGATGACGGCCAGGCCGGTACCGCGCAGCGAAGGATCGATCCCAAGGATGATCGCGCGACAGCCGCGGCCGGCAGGAGTGGCCGCAACCTTGCGGGTACGGGGCGACTTCGCCCCCGTCGGCGTCGACGCGACGCCGCGGAGCTTATCCGTCCAGAGCGAGCGCGAGGATTTGTGGGCCATGACGCGAGGATGGTAAGGTTGACCCTGATTTCGACAGCAAAAGCGACGGCGGCGGATTGCCAAGGGGACTGGGCAGGGTAGCGTGACCGCATGCGGCCGACCCTCCACCTCGCTTGCCTGACTTGGGCCGCTTTCGGCTTAGGCGCTGAGCCTGCGGTCATCCGTCGCGAGGTGCCGGCCATGCCGGCCATCGAATTGAAGAGCGTAGGAAAGTTGAACCTCAAGCTCGTGCCCGAATGTTCCGCGCTCTGGGTAAGCCCCTCGCAACCTGGCGTCTTCTGGACGCTTGCCGATTCCGGCGCCAAGCCCGTCATCGTTCCGCTCTGGGCTGACGGCACCATGGTGCCCGTCGGTAAAAGCTACTGGGGCGCGGTCACACTCAAGGGCGCCGCTAACGTGGATTGGGAAGCCATCACGGGAGATGCCTCCGGCAACATGGTTGTCGGCGACGTCGGAAACAACGTCTCCCGCCGCAAGGAACTAGCATTCTACCTTTTTAAGGAACCGAAGCCAGGCGTCACGGAGGTTACCGAGGTCCGTAAGGTGACCTTCGCTTGGCCGGATCAGACCGCCTTTCCTGACCCCGAACTCGCGCACGACTGCGAGGCGATGTTCCTGCTGCGCGGAAAACTCTATCTCCTGACTAAGCATCGCCGGGACACTCTCACGGACCTCTGGCGTGCCGACATTCCGCCGGTGGGCGACCGGGCGACGCTGACTAAGCTGGCCCGCTTCGATATCGGCGGTATGGTCACCGACGCCTGCGTCTCCCCGGATCAAAAGCGTCTCGCCGTCCTGACCTATCGTAATGTCTGGGTCTTCGACGTCCCGTTGGTCGGTGAAGATTTCTTTCGGGCTCCGGCCCTCCATGCGCCGATTTCGCCGCCGATGCTTTCCTTCCAGCTCGAAGGGTGCTCGTGGGTCGGTAACAATCATCTCCTCCTCGGCTCCGAGCAGGGCGATCTCTTCCGCATCCCGCTGACGGATCTCCGTGAGGCTAAGTAAAACAAGAAGACCGGCGGCGTGATGCCACCGGTCTTCGCTGTACGGCTGTCAGCTCGCTTAGAGCGCCTTGGCGGCGGCGATCACAGCTTCCTTCGTGATGCCAAGTTCTTTCATCACCACGTCGCCCGGGGCGGAGAGGCCGAAGGTGTCGGTGCCGATGGCTTTACCGGCGGTGCCAACGTAGCGACCCCAAGAAATTGTCACGCCGGCTTCGATGCTGACGCGCTTCGTGCAGGCGGCGGGCAGGACTTCTTCCTGGTAGGCCTTCGGCTGGCGAGCGAAGACTTCCATCGACGGCATCGAGACGACGCGGACACCCGCGCCGAGTTCTTCGGCGGCCGCGAGGGCGAGCGAGAGTTCGCTGCCTGTGCCGATGAGGATGTGGGTGAGCGCGGCGGTTTCCTTGCGGAGGACGTAGCCACCCTTGAGCGTGCCCTGGCGGCGCGTGGCGACCGGGACGGCGTCGAGGGACGGAACGTTCTGGCGGGAGAGGATGAGGGCGACTGGGCCGTCCTTACGGGCGACGGCGTGGGCGAAGGCGGCGGCGGTCTCTTCGGCGTCGCCCGGGCGGACCACGTCGAGGTTCGGGATGCAGCGTAAGGCGCTGACGGTTTCGACCGGCTGGTGGGTCGGGCCGTCTTCGCCGACGCCGACGGAGTCATGCGTGAAGATGTAGAACGTCTGGAGCTTCGCGAGGGCCGCGACGCGGATCGACGGGCGGAGGTAGTCGGAGAAGGTCAGGAACGTCGCGCCAGAGCCCTTGAAGATGCCGTGGTAGGCCATGCCGTTGAGGATGGCGCCCATGCCGTGTTCGCGGATACCGAAGTAGAGGTTGCGGCCGGCCGGGGTCGCGATGTCGAAGTCGCCGGCGTCCTTGATGTAGTTCTTGGTCGAGCCGTGAAGGTCGGCCGAACCGGAAAGCACGAGCGGCGAAGCCTTGGCGACGGCGTTGATGCACGCTTCGCCGGAGAGACGGGTTGCGAGGGCGTTCTTGCCGAACTCCGGGATGGCGGTGAGGAGGGACTGGACGTCGCCGTGGTCGCCTTTTTGTGCCTTCGCGAGGAGGATGGCCTTCTCGGGATTGGCCTTGGACCAAGCGGCGAAGGTCTTCTGCCATTCGGCGTGCGCGGCGGCCTGCTGGACCTTGCGGGCGGCGAAGTAGGCGCGGGTCTCCGGGGAGACGTAGAACTTTTCTTCCGGCAGGCCGAGGGCCTTGCGGGAGGCGTCGACGAACTTCACGCCGGCTTCGCCGTGGCCCTTGGACGTGCCTTGGACTTCGGCGATACCTTTGCCGATGACAGTCTTGCAGATGATCAGCTTCGGCTTGCCGTTCTTGCTGGCGCGGGCTTGGTCGAGGGCGGCGGCAATCGGGGCCAGCTCGTTACCCTGCTTGACGGTGAAGACTTCCCAGTTGGCGGCTTCGTAACGCTTGGCGGTATCCTCGTTCTGCGTCTTCGAGGCCATCGCATCGAGGGTGACGTCGTTGGAGTCGTAAAGCATGATGAGGTTATCGAGGCCGAAGCGGCCGGCGAAGGAAGCGGCTTCCTGCGAGATGCCTTCCTGGAGGCAACCGTCGCCGGCGAGGCCGACCACGATGTGGTCGAAGATCTGATGCTCCGCGGTGTTGAAGTGCGCGGCGGCCATTTTGGCGGCGACGGCCATGCCGACGATGTTGCCGGTGCCCTGGCCGAGCGGACCGGTGGTGGCTTCGACGCCGACCGTCTCACCGAACTCGGGGTGACCCGGGGTCTTGGAGTGGAGCTTGCGGAAGTTCTTCACTTCCTGGAGGGGGAGGTCGAAACCCGCGAGGTGGATCCAGCTGTAGACGAACATCGAGCCGTGGCCGGCCGAGAGCACGAAGCGATCGCGATTGATCCAGGAAGGGGCGGAGGGGTCGTGACGGAGGAAGTTACCGTAGAGGACGGAGCCGATTTCGGCGGCGCCGAGCGGCAGGCCGAGGTGTCCCGAGTGGCAGGCGGCCACGGCGTCCATAGCGAGGCCGCGGGCCTCAGTGGCGGCGCGGGAAAGGTCGGCGGAATTGTTAAGCGACATAGCATTAATCCGTAAGGGATAAACGGGTGGGGTTTCCAGCCTTGAATGAGCCTCCAAACCCCTTCAAAAAGGTCACATGTCCGACAAAGAACTCGAAGAAGGCCT
>JBEEKW010000046.1:0-15212 GCA_041168485.1 Verrucomicrobiota bacterium | reverse complement strand
TCCTCAGCACGAAGAAAAATGGCGGTACCGGCGAGGCGCGCGGCATCGAGTTCAGCTATAACCAGCAGCTCACGTTTCTTCCGCGCGCGCTCCGCGGCTTCAGCGCCTACGCGACCTACACGCTCATCGATTCGGAGGGGAATTATAACAGCGGCGGCACCCAGTCCGACGACCAACTCGTGCAGTTCGTGCCCACCGCGTGGAACGTCGGCCTCGTGTACCAGCAGCACCAGTGGACGATCCGCGCGCAGTTCAACTACAACGACCGATTCCTGAACTCCTACAACGCGATCCCCGCCGCCCGCATCTACGACGACGACCGCAAGGACGGTGCGTTGAACGTGAAATACCAATTCAGCAAACTGCTCTCGGTGTACTGCGACTGGACCAATGCCCTCGATCAGACCGTCGTCCGCGTGCAGGGCAAAGATACCTACCGCCCGCAGAAAGTTCGCTACAACGGCATGCGCTTCAACTTCGCTTCTTCGAGCAGCCAGTACTCGATGTCGAAGGCTTCCTGCTGGGGCAGGGCAATGTACTGGTCAATGGCTTCGGCGCCACGCATGACTTCGACGGCGCAATTGTAGAACTCGGCGGTGACGCGGGATTCGGACTTATCCTTGCCCCAGGCGATCATGCCGAGACCAGGGATGAGAACGACGGTCGGGTTCGGGTCGCGCATCGCCGGAGAGTTCGGGCGCTTGCAGGCGTTGTAATAGGCGGCGTAGTCCTTGCGGTACTGCTCGAGGGCGGCGGCGAGCTTGGTCTTCAGTGCGGCGGCGTCTTCGGACTGGGGATTCCAGTTCACGTAGAGCGGCTTGATCTTCGTGCGGAGGAAATGGTCAGGGCAGGAGGTGCCGAGCTCGGCGAGGCGCGGGGCGTCCTTCGAATTGACGAAGCGGAGAATCTTCTCGTCGTCCTGGATGGTGCCGATGAAGCGCTTCTCCTTGGAGACCTGACCGCGGAGCCAAGGCAGGATGGCAGCGAAGGCCGCGTGACGCTTCTCCGTGTCGAGGGTCTGGTAGAGGGCGCCGCCGAAGACCTTGGCGTCGCCGCCCTTGGCCTGGTACTTCGCGTCGATGAAGGCCGCGGCCTGCTCGATCATGGCAAGGGTCAGTTCATAGCAGGCCTTGTCGTCGTCGGCCCAGGAGATGAAGCCGTGCTGCCCCATCATGATGGCCTTCATGGCTGGCTGCTGGCGGGAGATATCCTGCATGGCGAGGCCGAGCTCGAAGCCCGGGCGCATCCACTTCACGTAAGCCATCTTGCCAGCGAAGATTTCTTTGGTGAGAGCTTCGCAGTTCTTGGAAGCGGCGATCGAGATGATCGCGTTCGGGTGCATGTGGTCGACATGCTTACCCGGCAGGAAGCTGTGCAGCGGAGTGTCGATCGACGAGGCGCGCGGATTCAGGTTGAAGGTGGCGTGATTGTACATGCCGACCATGTCGTCTTCGGCTTGGGACTTCAGGCCCTTGTCGGCGCGGGCCGCATAGGACTGCTGGAGGCCGACGAGCTTGTCCTGATAGAGAGAGGAAAAGTTCTCACGGTTACTGGTGCGGAGGTCGCCACCAGAACCCTTGACCCAAAGGACCTGGGTGTCGGTGCCAGTCAGGGGGTCCTTCTCGACGATCTTGGAGGAGGTATTGCCGCCGCCGGTGTTCGTGATGCGCTGGTCGGCTCCGAGCTTGTTGGAGCGATAGACCAGACGGCCGACCGGATCGAGCTTCGCGGCTTCGGCATCGTTCCAGAGGTGAGAGACGTACTTGTAGTTGGACATGTTTGTTACGTGGAAAGTGAGAGTGGTGAGTAAGGGGTTTTATGACTTCTTTAAACCATTAAACTTGGTTTGGGCGGCCGCCCAGGCGGACGTCGGATTAGGTTTGTAAGTCACTACCTCAAAGGAGTTTCGGACAACCTTGCGCAGTGCGTCGAGGTTCTTGAGCTCCTTCATGGCGATGGCCTGGACGAGAATATTGCCGGCAGCGGTGGCTTCGACCGGTCCAGCGATGACGGTGCGACCCGTAGCGTCGGCCGTGGCCTGGTTGAGCAAGGCGTTACGGCAGCCGCCGCCGACGATGTGCAGACGCTTCAATTTACGACCCGTGAGTTTCTCCATGCCATCCATCTCGACGCGATAAAGCAGCGCGAGGGACTCGAGCACGCAGCGGGCGATCTCGCCGTGGGTCTTCGGTACAGGCTGATTGGTCTCGCGGCAGAAAGCCTGAACCTTGGCGACCATGTCACCGCGCTTGGCGAAGCGGACGTCGTCCGGACGGATGAACGAACGCAGCGATGGAGCTTTGAGCGCTAGCTTCACAATCTCACCGTAGTCAGAGACTTCGCCCTTCTCCATCCACTCGCGACGGCATTCCTGGAGCACCCAGAGGCCAACGAGATTTTTGAGAAAGCGCGAGGTGCCGCCGAAGCCGACTTCGTTTGTGTACTTTGCCTTGCGGACGGTCTCGTTGACCAGTGGCTGGTCGAGTTCGAGTCCGATGAGTGACCAGGTGCCGGATGAGAGGTAAGCCCAATCGTCGCCCTTAGTGGCGGGCACCGCAGCAACGGCGGCGGCGGTGTCGTGCGCGCAGGTTGTGACGACCTCGGTTTTACCGAGGCCAGTTTCCTTAGCGAGATAGGGTAGCATCTTGCCGAGCTTCACGCCGGGGGCGACGGGCTTAGGGAAGATATGCTTCGGGATACCGAGCTTCTTCAGTACCGGCCAAGCCCAGTCGCGCTTGCGGGTGTCCCAGCACTGGCTGCCGGAGATCAGCGTTTCTTCCGCACGCGCCTTACCGGTCAGGAGCCAGGTGATATAGTCACCGATGAGCAGGAACTTATCGGCGAACTGCAGCATCTCCGGGCGAGTCTAGGCGTCGTCGAACAGCTGGTAGAGCGTGTTAATCGAGATGGAGGCGATACCCGTACCTTCAAAGATTTCTTTCTGCGAGAAGCGACGCATCGCCAGTTCGAAAGACTTAAAGCTGCGCTCGTCGCGATAGGTGAAAGGCAGCGAGAGGAGCGGGCCGTCTCCCTTGAGCAGGACGTAGTCGACGCCCCAGGAATCGCAGGCCATGGACTTGATCGGACCGAGCTTGGCTCCCTTCGCGAGACCGATGCGGATCTCGCGGAAGATGCGGATGATGTCCCAGCGAAGGGTCCCGTTGGCGGTGATGGCACCGTTGGAGAAACGGTGGACCTCCTTCATGGTGAACTTGCCGGCCTTGAGCTGACCGAAGATAACACGCCCGGATTCGGCTCCGAGGTCGATGGCGAGGTAATTGGACATGGTCAAAGGGGGCAGGGGAGGGGGTGAAAGGTCACATTCCGAGCATCTTCTGTCGATAATGCTCATCCGGGCGGCCTGCGATGCGTTCGCACTGAGCAGCGGTCAAGAATACCGGACCACCGAGGACGGCGGCTCCGATGAAGATCTCAGCGGCTTTTTCCGCCATGAGCAGGGAACCCAGAACCGCCTTGGAGGAGGAACCGACGGCGATGATGCCATGGTTCTGGAGTAGGATGATCTTGGGGTCGCGCCCCGTGCGCTTGACGAACGACACGACTTCGCGGCGGATGGCCTGAGACAATTCTAGGCCAGGCTCGGCGTAGGGCACAAAGACTGACTCGATACCACACATCACGATCTCGTCCGGGCACGCACGTTTCTCGGCGAACTCGCGGGCCCGTGGTGAACACAGAATCTGGTTCACCGCGATGGCATGAACATGACCGACGCAATTGACGTGGGGAAGGGTGAGCAGGTAGGCGTGAAACAGGGCTTCAATCGAAGGCTTCTTGTCGGTCGTTTCCAGACGTGAAGCCAGTAAGGCTTGGTCGATCTCAACGTCGGTCGCAGCGGTTGCGTCTAGCAGCGGGAGCAAACGCTCGAAGGCGCAGCGGGTGACGTCGGACTCCTTGAGTGAAGCTAAGTTTGAACCCGAGGCTTTGACCGCGAAGGAATGATCATCCAGTCGAACCGACGTGTTGCCTTCGCCCAGGATTGCCATGCGCAGACGCTCACCGCCCAACTGATGGGACAGTTCAAGCAACGACTGGATGACGTCGGCGGACATTCCTCGGAAGAAATCGAGGCGATTAGAGAGCGGTCAGGACGCGCTCCGGTAGCAGCTTGACCTTGGCTTTCTGGACCGAAGCGGCGTCCGCATCGGTGACTAGGAAAAGGGCGCTGACATCACGGGTCACGGCACAGGGTCCGCCGCGGCCGAGCTTGACCTTATTCATGCAGATCAAGACTTCGTCGCTACGACGGATGACTTCGCGCTGCTGATGGGAGATATCACGTTGGGAATTCCAGAGACCGTTCTCGTCGATGCCTTCGGCGCCAAGCAGGGCCACGTCGAAGTTCCAGCGGGCGACTTCTTCAAGCGTACGGTCGCCAGCAACCATCGCGTGACGCGTGAGGAAAAGTCCGCCGGGGATGTAGACCTCGACGCCAGGGAGGCACGAAATCAGCTGAGCCGTAGGGAGACAGGTCGTGACAATCTGCAGGTCAGGAACACCGGCGGATGCGATCGCTTCGGCGGCGAAGAAGATAGTCGAACCTGAGTCGAGATAAACCGTCATGCCGGCTTTTACGCGCGTGGCGGCTAGATTGCCGATCTTACGCTTGGCTTCGGCATCCTCGATCTTGCGATCGTCCAGCGGGGGGAAGTTGCGGTTGAAATCCGAGAGCGCCCCGCCATGAGTACGGGTGATGCGACGCTGGTTCTCAAGTTCGGTCAAATCGCGGCGAGCGGTCGCCTCGGAGACGTTGAACTGTTTGCAGATCTCGAGGACAGGCACGTACCCGACCTTGGAGAGAAGTTTAGCAATCGCTTCGCGGCGTGCTTCAATGATGTGTCGGGCTACTTTCATAAAGTCGGAGCTAGATTGGTTAGGGGAAGTTCCGTTATGAGCGTATCCAATCGAGCAATCAATAACTCAATTCCATACGATTGCCTCCTGGGTCTTTATTTCGCACAATATACATTATGTCTAGTTGTATATAGTACAATGATAACAGCATTATAATGTGTAATATTGGTTTTATCTTGGGTTAAATCACCCCTTTCATATCTTTTCCCCGTAAACCTATGAACGCCCCCATTCGCTCATATTGCGGTTTCGGCCTGGTTATGATTATGATTTCTGCCGGTTTCGTTGGCTGCACCACGACAACTCAGCCGGAAACTCCACCCGTCATCGTGGAGCCCAAGTTCACGGGGTTGGTTATCGAGCAAGGTCCCAGCTCACTGGGCGCCGAGCCGCGTAAGGAACCGGTGACCTGCCTAATCCTCCACCATACCGCCGGCTCCCTACCCTCCTCCCTGGAGATCCTCCAAGGCAAGGACCCCAAGCATAAGGTCGGGGTCCACTATGTGGTCACGGATGAACCTAAGCCCCGGGTTATCCGGATGGTGCCCGAAAATATGTCCGCTTATCATGCCGGCAAAAGCGCTTGGGGTAAGCTGATCAATCTCAATCAGAATTCGATCGGCATCGAAATCATCAATTACGACGGCAACGTCTATCCTTACTCGGATGCGCAGGCGGACATCATCTTTGCCCTCTGCGAGGAAATCATCCGACGTCATGACATCAAACCCTGGAACGTGCTCGCGCACTCAGACATCGCCGTAGGCCGCAAGGTAGATCCAGGTACGAAGTTTCCTTGGGCCAAGCTCGCCTCGCTTGGCATTGGCGCATGGCCGCTCTCGAATGAGGTCGCCGATAATCTAAAGATGAAGCGTGATCTCTCGCCTGCTCACGTGCGCAGTCTGTTGTCGGCCTACGGTTACGCCCTTGAACCTGGTGAGGCCGGACTGAAGTTAGGCGTCGAAGCCTTCCAGCGTCACTTTCGTGCGGCCAAGGTAGATGGTCTCATCGACAATGAGACGGTCGTAATCCTCGAAGCCCTGCTCCGTCGCTATCAGTCGAAGGCTTACCGCGAAGCTGCGATCAAGCCTTGAGCTGAACGCCGAAGAACCGCAGCAGCCTGTTGGCGTAGCCGCGCAAGAGGTCTCTTTCCGGGTAGCCGAGTTTGTCCAGATAGATGGCGTAGAAGACCATCCCAGCCATGCCGGCTACGCCCATGGAAATGATGAGATTAAGCTTCTCGTGCAGATGGCCGGTGAGGATGTTGTGCAGGAACGCGTAGCCTTGGAATGAGATGAAAGCTAACACGAGTGAGCCGACAACGACTTGGATGGCTGGTTTAAATAGGCTCTCGGTCAGGAACTCGGGGGAATGCTTTTTGAGGTAATGACGAAGTACGAGGTACTGCCAGATGGTCGAGACGGCGTTGGCTAAGGCGAGGCCTTCGACGCCTTTACCCATCCAAATGGCGATCAGCGAGCCCACGGCATTCACGACCAGAGCATGAATGGCGGCGATGAACGTGACCTTGGTGTGGCCAGCGACGTTGAGCGCCCGGGTGACGATGGAGATCATCGCATAGAACGGCATGGCGATGGCGAATAAGACAAGTAGGTTGCTGGTCTCTAGGCAATTGCCTGCGTTGAATTTTCCGTATTGGAAAAGCAGCTGGACGATGGGTACGGCTAAGGCCACCAATCCGAACGCAGCCCCGACGTTGATTGCCAAGACGAGGCGCATGCCACGGCCATAGTTACGGGCGAGCGCTGGGATATCGCGGCTAGCGAAGGCGGTGGCGAGCGCGGGGAAGATGACGACGGCGATCGAGGCCGAGAACAAACCGATGGGCAGTTCGACGATGCGGTTGGCGACGTAGTAATACATCAGGCCGGCGTCGCTGACATTGTAGGCCAGCCCACGCGAGATTAGGACGTTCACTTGCTGGACACCGGCTCCGAGGGCGGCCGGTAGAAAGGCAATGCTGAGCGTCTTCCACGCGGCCTCGTCCACGTTCGCCAGTCGCGAATGCCAGCCTTCCTGACGGAGACCCCACAAGGGGATCAATAATTGGAAGGAGCCGCCGATGAGCGCACCCACGCAAAGCCAGATAGCTTTACCCATGTCGGTACTGGCTAGGTTTTCCCCAAGGACGGCCAGACCGATAATCATGCAGAGGTTGAGCACGCCCGAGGCGATCTCCGCTAAGCCGAATCGCCCGCTGAGGTTCACCGCCGAAGTGAACAGTGCCGCGACGCAAATCAGCGGCATATAGGGCAAGCAGATGGCCGTGAGGATCGCCGCCGCTGAGTTGGTCGGCCAGATCATCGCCCAAAGCAGCGCGGAGCCGATACCGATCATCGTCAGGCCAATCATCCACGGGAAGACCTTCCGCAGGACGAAGTTCAGGAAGCCGAACGCAGCCGGCTGGCCCTCTTTGACGGACTTCTCTGCAAGTACCGGGACGATGGCCGCCGTCAGGGCACCTTCACCCAGCAACCGGCGGAAGAGATTCGGAATCTGGAACGCAAAGATAAACGCCGACCCGATAGCGGAGGCGCCGAAGACCGCGGCGGTCAGCTGATCGCGAAAAAGGCCAAGGACGCGCGAGACCATCGTCCAGGAGGCGGTCTTCGCCATGGCCTGGTACTGGCGCGTCTGCTCGGTCATGACCTCAGGGCTGGATGGCGCGCATGCCTTCTTCGAGCACGGCACGGAGAGCTGGCACGAGGTCGGTTCGCGGGACCTCGGCTTCGGAGCGGTCGGCCATGCTGCGCACCTTGGCCACACCCTTGGCGACTTCGCTGCCACCATAAACGAGCGCATACTTGGAGCCGGCGACTTCGGCCGCCTGGATGAGTTTTGGGAACTTGCCGTCCTTGAGATTGTATTCCACGCGGAAGCCGGCGCGGCGCAGGTTAGCGATATCTTCGAGCGCGGCGTTACGGGCATCGTCACCGAGGATCATCACGTAGAAGTCAGGACCGTCGGCGTAAGCCGGGATGAGTTTCTTGAGTTCTAGGAGGTCGCGTAAAGTGACGTCGCCCATGCCGAAACCGACGGCTGGCAGATCCGGACCGCCGAGTTTCTTGACCAAGGCGTCATAGCGACCGCCCCCGGCGAGCGCACGGGCTTCGCCACCAGTCTCAAAGGCTTCAAAGACGAAGCCGGTGTAATAGGCCAAGCCGCGAACAATCGTGAGGTCGATGGCGACGCACTCGCCAAAACCCATGGTGGTGAGCGTACCGAGGAGATGCTTCCACTCGACGAGTCGTTCGGTCATTGATGCATCGCCAGCGGCGAGCTTCTCGAGGTCGGCCAAGGACTTCGTGTTAGCGAAAGCACGGGCAGCTTCGAGGGTCTTGACCGGATCGACCGTCGTGCCGGCGAGCGCGGCCGTCATGGCGTCGAGGAGGTCCTTGGGCGCGCCGCGTTCCAACTTATCGACCACGCCGAGCACGGCTCCGGCCTGCGCTTCGGGTACGCCCAGGCTACCGAGGTAGCGGAACCAGAGTGTACGGTCGGAGACCCGGATACGAAAATCCTGCTGCGTGAGGCCGAAGCCGAGCAGACAGTCGGCGCAGAGCGCGATGATTTCGGCATCGGCCGCGGGACCGGCTTCGCCAAGTAAGTCGGCGTTGAGCTGGTAGAAAGCGCGGAGACGGCCCTTCTGCGGCTTCTCGTAGCGGTAGTTCTCTCCGATCGCGAACCAGCGAATCGGCTTGGGCATGCCATTGGCTTTGGCCCCGACCATGCGGGCCAGCGACGGGGTCATCTCAGGACGGAGGCTGACCTTACGGCCACCCTTGTCCTCGAAGTTGAAAAGCTGGCGGACAATCTCTTCGCCCGACTTCTCGGTAAAGAGTTCGAGCGGTTCAAGCACCGGTGACTCCCATTCACGAAAGCCATAGCGACGACAGGCGAGGCGCCAGACGTCCATAACGTGCCCGAGGACGGCACGGTCTTCAGGATAGAACTCCCGGAAACCGGGGAGCGTTCGAATATCGGACATCGCGAAGCGGAATTACTGAGCGGGCTTCTCGACGTCGTAAGACTTCAGCTTGGCTTTCAGTTCCTTGCCGGCCTTGAACTTAATCACCGCGCGCTTCGGGATGACGACATCCGTCTCAGGGCGATTCGGGTTACGTCCGATACGGCTCTTGCGAACCTGCACCTGGAACACGCCGAAGTTGCGGAGCTCAACGTCGCGTCCAGCGAGCAACGCTTCGCTGATGGCATCGAGGGTCATTTGGACCGAGTCGCGGATGTGCTTCTGCGGGTAGCCCTTGTCCGTGAAAATCTTGAGGACGATGTCGCGCTTGGTAAGGTTATTGGACATGACGTTGCGTAAGTGTTGATAGACAAAGGCATGGGAAAGCGGTCGTGGCAATACCACACCCGAAAAACCTTACTCTAGGTTCTGGACCTGCTCCCGGATGCGTTCGATCTCGGTTTTCGCCTCCAAAACCAGCTTGGTCGTGGCGATTTCCGAGGCCTTGCTGCCGATGGTGTTAACTTCTCGCAAAAGTTCCTGAATCAGAAAATCGAGCTTTCGTCCGCTATTAGGCTGTTGGAGCTCTGCTGAAAACTGAGCGATATGGCTCTTAAGGCGAACGACTTCTTCGGTGATGTCCGCTCGGTCGGCGAAGAGCGCGAGCTCCTTGAGTACCCTCTCGTCTGTGACATCGAGATTCAATCCGGCATCCTTGAGTCGCTTGAGCATGGCGTCGCGGTGACGGGTCGGTGCAGCCTTCTCGGCTTCCTCCATGCCCGTGATCATGACGCTCATCTTCGCAAGACGCTCGTTCAGATCCTTGGCCAAGGCGGCGCCTTCGGCCTGGCGCATGAGGACGAGATTCCCGAGGGCATCTTCAAAAGCGGAACGGACGACGGTTTCCGCATCAGCGAAATCGGGCAACACGACGGACGATCGACGACTGCTCTCGGCGAGCCGGAGCAATAGCTCGCCGTCGACGTTCAACTTCACGCCGCAGTGCTGGGCGATCTTGCCGAGTTCATCGAGACTATTGGCGACCGCTTCTTGATCCCATTGGCGTTGGGTGGCCGAGGCGGCGGCCTGGGTGACGCGAGCAGTGACTTTGCCGCGCTGCAGGCGGGCGCGAATCCAACCAGAGGCGGCGGATTCGAGGGCGGGCCAGGCCTCCGGACCGAAGACGGAGACCTGCAGGTTCTTCTGGTTGACCGTTGCGATCTCGACCGAAAGGCGGACGCCGGGGAGATTAATCTCGGCCCGGCCGAAGCCCGTCATCGAGGAAGCGGCCATGTTCAGAGCTTAATCTCGGTGCCCATGGCGCGCGCGGCGCTCCAAACATCCTTATCGCCCCGACCAGAAAGATTGATGATCACGACCTGCTCTTTGGGCAAGGATGCCGCGAGCTTCACGCCATGCGCGACGGCGTGACTGGTCTCGAGCGCTGGGATGATACCCTCGGTGCGGGAAAGGAGCTGGAAGGCCTCGAGGCATTCGCTGTCGGTCGCATGAGCGTAGTCTACGCGACCCTTTTCGCGGTAATAAGAATGCTCCGGACCCACGGCGGCGTAGTCCAGTCCGGCGGAAACGGAATGCGTACCTTCGATCTGCCCTTCTCCGTCCATCAAGATGTTCGTCATGCAGCCTTGCAGCACGCCAAGTCGGCCGCCGGCAAAACGTGCGGCGTGCTCGCCTTTGTTGATGCTGCGACCGCCGGCTTCGACGCCGATGAGGCGGACGCTAGGTTCGTCGAGGAATTCGAAGAAAGCACCGATGGCATTGGACCCGCCGCCAACGCAAGCGACGATGGCATCCGGAAGACGGCCTTCCGCGCGCAGGATCTGCTGCTTAGATTCAATGGAGATGATGCGATGAAAATCGCGGACCATCATTGGATAAGGATGCGAGCCGTAGGCCGTACCTAAGATATAGTGGGTCTCGCGGACATTGGTAACCCAGTCGCGCATGGCCTCGTTGACGGCCTCCTTAAGCGTACGCTGGCCGGCTTCGACGCCCCGGACCTCGGCTCCCATGAGGCGCATACGGTAGACGTTGAGTGCCTGCCGCTCCATGTCGGTCGCGCCCATGTAAATGACGCACTCCAGGCCAAAGCGGGCGCAGACGGCGGCGGTGGCGGTGCCATGCTGGCCGGCACCGGTCTCGGCGATGATGCGTTTCTTGCCCATGCGGATGGCGAGCAGCGCCTGGCCGATGACATTATTGATCTTATGGGCCCCCGTGTGGAGCATGTCCTCGCGTTTAAGGTAGATGCGGGCGCCGCCAGCGTGCTTAGTCAGGGACTCGGCGAAGTACAGTCCGGTCGGACGACCCGCGTAGTCGCGTAACATGTCCGCGAAGGCCTGTTGGTAGGCGGGATCACGACGGGCTTCGTCGTAGGCCTTGGTCAGGTCCAGCAAGGGCGTCATGAGGGTCTCCGGGACGTACATCCCGCCGAACTGACCGAAACGGCCGCGGGCGTCCGGGACGCGGAAGCGAGGTTCAGTGGTCGGGATGAGGCTGGAGGCCGACATGGTTGTGGTGTCCTGCATAAAGCGGGAAGGTCCGACAAGGGCAAGCGACAAGGGCTTTTGACGGCTATCCTTGCCCCGGCACGGCCTGAAGCCTAATGCTCGCCCATGCTTCGTTTCGCCTGCGGTCTGTGGCTGCTCTCTTTCCTGCCAGCGTTCGCGGCCGGGGAAACGCGCTCTCCTGCGGAAGTCCGCGCAGACTTCACTTACACCCGCGCGCTCGTCACGGGCACCGTCGAAGGTATCACCGAGTACCTGCCTGTCAGCTCCACTGGCCACATGATTATCAGCGATCGTCTGCTGGGGGTTTCGAACGACCCCCATGTCACCGTATCCGGTCTCACTGATCGTAAAGGCCGGCCAATCTCTTTGGAGCGCGTGGCCGACGACTATATCGTCATCATTCAGCTGGGAGCAATTCTCGCTGTCTTGGTGGCGTTCTTTAGTCGCATCCGCACGCTTATGTCCGGACTTTGTCGCGGAGAACGTCGTTCGCTCGACCTCGCTACAGCCATCGTCGTGGCGTTCATCCCCGCGGCGTTACTCGGATTCCTGTTCAAGGATGCCATCGCGGCTTACCTGTTCTCGGTTGAAGTTGTCGCCCACGCCCTGCTCGTCGGTGGACTAGTCATCTTGGTCGCCGAGCGTGTCCTGCCTAAGTCGGTGACCAATGAGTATGACGAAGTCGCAACAATCGGCTGGCGCTCGGCTCTGACCGTCGGCCTCTGTCAGTGCTTTGCCTTAATTCCCGGAACCAGCCGCTCATTGGCGACGATCCTCGGCGGGCGCGTGGCCGGACTATCCCACGCTGCTGCGACGGAGTTCTCCTTCTTGGTTGGCCTGCTTACGCTCTCCGCCGCTTCTATCTATAAGATGTGGGCGCTCGGCCCTGCCCTGACCCAGGTCTACCCCGCCGGCCCAGCGAGCGTCGGCCTGCTCGTCGCCGCCGTCACAGCGTTCGTTTCCGTGAAGTGGCTTGTGGGTTACGTATCGCGCAATGGACTCGGCGTGTTCGCCTGGTACCGCATCGCGCTTGGCGGTGCGATCCTGGCGATCCTGGCGCTGAAGTGATTCCGGCTTAGGTGCCGAGTTCGAAACCCTTACGGTAGACACGATTAACGTAGGCGTTAGCGCCTTCGTCGTTCGTGACTTTCATCTTCGCTCCATCCCAGAGCAGCTTGCGATCCGGGAACCGGGAAGCGAGGTTGCCCATGAGGACCATCTCGGAGAGCGGACCGGAGTAATCGAAGTTCGACGAAGCAGCGACGCCGCCCTTACAGGCGCGAATCCAATCCTTCTCGTGCCCGGAGGTGTTACCCGGGATGCGCGGAATCGTCTTGGCGAGCTTCTTCGCCGCCTCGCGCAGGTCGGCGTTGAGGAGACGAGGCTTCTCGCCGTAGCAACCGCAGACGAGCTTACCCTTGTCGCCGATGAAGTAGCAGCCGCCATTGGGGTCGCCAAACGGCATGTCGTCCTCGAGTTCGTCCGGTCGCTGAGGCATCAGGCCGCCATCCCACCAGGTGAGAGTGAGCGGGGGCATGTCGCCGCGGGCCGGGAACTTGTAGCGAACAATCGAGGAGCGAGGATAGGATTCGTTCTTGCCGGAGGTCTTCTTGCCGAAGGTCTCGTAGACGGTGGAGAGGTTACCTTCGACGCTATCAGGGTAGCCCAAATTGAGCGCCATGAAGGCAGGGTCGATGATATGGCAGCCCATATCACCGAGGGAGCCGGTGCCGAAATCCCACCAGGCGCGCCACTTGCCTGGGTGATAAGAGGCGTGGAAAGGACGGAGAGGCGCAGGGCCGCACCACTGGTTCCAATCCATACCTTGGGGCGCATTCTGCACATCGGCCGGCCGGTCCATCTCGAGGCTCTGGGGCCAGATGGGGCGGTTGGTCCAGGTGTGAACTTCGCGCACCTTGCCGATGAGGCCGGCGGCGATCCATTCGGTGACCTGACGGATGCCTTCGCCGGAGTGGCCTTGGTTGCCCATCTGGGTCACGACTTTATATTTATGGGCCGACTCGGTCAGGATGCGCGCTTCGAAGACGGAATGTGAAATCGGCTTCTGCACGTAGACGTGCTTGCCGCGGCGCATGCACTCCATCGCGATATAGGCGTGCGAATGGTCGGGGGTGGCGATGATGACGGCATCGATGTCTTTCTGCTCGTCGAGCATCTTGCGGAAGTCGGTGAAGAGAGCGGCCTTCGGGAACTGTTTGATTGTTCCGCCGCAGCGGTTGAGGTCGAGGTCGCAGAGCGCGACAATATTCTCATCGGCGGAATTCTTGACGTTGCTGCCACCGACCCCGCCAAAACCGATAGCGGCCACGTTCAGTTTCTCGTTCGGCGAGACCGTGCGGGCGGCGGAATTCAGCCAGGGGCGGGTCACTGCGAAAGCGGCGGCGGCCATACCGGTGTTACGAAGGAAAGATCGACGGTTGAGCTGGGGTGTCATGGGGTGGGGTGAGAAATGACTATGACCCTAGGCGGCAGTCGCAAGTTCCATGCTCTCCGGACCGTTGGGTTCAAACGACGGAAAGACCCACAAAGACGTCATTCGCGTTTCTCACGCAGTTGAGCCTCGGTCAGGCGAAGGCCACTGATGTGAATAGGTTGCGTGGTCAGCCCTTTGCCGCCGCCTATCTCGCTGTCTGGATGAATCTTATGACGCCCCTGCCCTGCCCTTGCCGGTCGAAGTTTCGTTTGACTATGCTGTGAATAAACTGTTCATAAAGGAAACCACACGACCCTGATGTTTAAGCGCTTCCCCGGGCTATTCACCCAAGCCATTGGCATCGACCTTGGCACGGCCAACACGCTTGTCTTCCTCAAGGACCGCGGCGTCGTCCTCCGTGAGCCCAGCGTCGTCGCCATCCGGACCAGCACTCGCAAGCCGATCGCCGTCGGTAACGAAGCTCGCATGATGCTCGGTCGTACCCCTGGAGATATCCAGGCGCTTCGTCCGATGAAGGATGGCGTCATTGCCGACTTCGAAATCAGCGAGCACATGCTCCGCTACTTTATCGGCAAAGTGGCCCGCAAATCCCTCTTCACGAATCTCACCGTCGTCGTCGCCGTGCCGTACGGTATCACCGCTGTCGAACGTCGCGCCGTCATGGATTCGGCTTACCGCGCCGGAGCTGACGACGTCATCACCATTCCCGAGCCAGTCGCCTCCGCTATCGGCGTCGGTCTTCCGGTCGAAGAGCCCACCGGCTCGATGATTGTCGACATTGGTGGCGGCACGACGGAAGTCGCCGTTCTCTCCCTCGGTGGCATCGTTCACGCCCGCTCGATCCGCGTGGGCGGCGACGAGTTCGACATGTCGATCATCAAGTATATCCGCAACTCGTATAATCTGATCATCGGCGAACGCACCGCGGAAGAAATCAAGATCAAGATTGGCTCGGCCTACGCGCTCGAACAGGAGCTCACCTTCGAAGTCAAGGGGCGCGATAATGTCACCGGCCTTCCTCGCCAACTCCACCTTACCTCCCAAGAGGTCCGTGAGGCGATGGCCGACAATATCAATCTTATCATCGAGGCCATCAAGGGCTCCTTGGAGCGCATCCCCCCGGAACTTTCGGCCGACCTCGTCGACCGTGGTATCGTGCTGGCCGGCGGCGGTTCGCTCATTCGCAAGATCGACCGCGCCATCTCCGAAGCCACCGGTCTCCCGGTCTTCGTGGCCGAAGACCCCCTCTGTGCCGTCGTCAACGGGACCGGCAAGATCCTCGCGAACTCCTCCCGCTGGAGCGGTCGAGACTAAGCCCCGTTCGCGGGCCGACCCGCCATGGACCAGAACCGTCAAGGCGCCC
>JBEEKW010000045.1:0-15400 GCA_041168485.1 Verrucomicrobiota bacterium | reverse complement strand
GACTCAGGGAAGTAAGCGGCCTGCTCCGCCGGCGAAGTCCCTGGGACCTCCCCTTTACCGCGCTTAGCGAAGTTCACGACGCCGTACATGTCGATGACGGCGGAGACCTTGGCGGAATGCTTCGCAGCGGGATCGCCGCCGGGTCCGGTCTTGTCGTCCGAGAGTCCGACCATCAGAGCGTGGTAGCCGCCGGCCGAACCGCCCGCGACGGCAATTTTGTCCGGATTAACGCCAAGTTCTTTCGCATGCGCACGCACCCAGCGGACGGCATTACGGCAATCGGCGATATTCTGCGGCCAGACGCCAGCCTGGGTCATCGGGCCGAGCCTGTAATTGCAGCTCACGACGACGTAGCCGGCGCGACAAAGGTCCGCACTGACACTGGCGGAGCGATACTCCGCCTTGTCGCCACCGGTGAAGCCGCCGCCATGGATGAAGACCACCGCCGGGCGATCGACACGCTGGGCGCCGGCGGGAAAATAGAGATCGAGCTTCTCCTTGCGAGAGGCGCCGAGAAAAGGAATGTCGCTCAGACGATAAACTGGATTCGGCACCTCCATCGTATGCGGGCGGGCATAGGCTTCGGCCGCCAGAGCGGCGACCTTCGCAATCTCGACCGTCGCGCCAAATTTGGCCAGCTCACCGATGCGCAACTTGGAAGTATCCGCGGCGAAGACGGAGCAGGCGGCGAGCAGCAGGAGGAGCGAACGCATAAAGGGCGGGGTAGAAAGTTTTTACCCCGCCCTTGAAGGCAGTCAATGCGTCAGCCGGAAACTCAGGACAGTGCGTGGGCGTAACCGTCGACGATGGCCTGCAACGAGGCTTCGACGAGGTTTTCGCTGACGCCGACCGTACCCCAGGAACCCTTACCGTCGGAAGAGCGGATGACCACGCGGGTCTTGGCCGCGGTGCCGTCGGTACCGCCGAGGATGCGCACCTTATAATCCACGAGGCTGACCTTCGCCAACTTAGGGAAGGATTTCACGAGAGCAGAGCGGAGGGCCTGATCGAGGGCGTGGACCGGTCCGTCGCCTTCGGCCACGGTGAGGGTCTCCTCACCGCCGATGCTGACGCGCACCACGGCTTCGCAATAGGCCGAGCCCTTGGCGCCGCGCGCGGTGACGTGATAGGAAGCGACCTCGAAAGGCGCGGCCTTGCTCTTGCCGATATGACGACGGAGCAGAAGAGCCAGCGACGCTTCGGCGTCCTCAAAGCTCCAGCCAACGTGCTCGAGCTTCTTCAGTTCGTCGAGCGCGGTAGCGGTGGCGGGAGAGTCGCGATCGAGGTCGATGCCGAGGGACTTCGCCTTGAGGACGATGTTGCTGCGGCCGGACTGGTCGCTGACGAGCACGCTGCGTTCATTGCCGACGACGGTCGGATCGATGTGCTCGTAGGCGGCGGAGAACTTACGGACGGCATCAACGTGCGTGCCACCCTTATGGGCGAAGGCGGCGGTGCCGACCCACGGACGGCGCGGATCGGGCGCGAGGTTGGCGACGCCGTCGACGAAGCGTGATAGACCAGCAAGGCCCTTGAGCGAGGTCGAGGAGACGCACTTCCAGCCGAACTTCAGCTGGGCGCACGGGATGACCGCGGTGAGGTCGCAATTACCGGTGCGTTCGCCGATGCCGTTGACGGTACCCTGGACATGCGAAGCGCCCGCTTCAAGCGAAGCGAGGGCGTTGGCGAGGCCAAGGCCGGCGTCATCGTGCGTATGGATGCCGACGGGCGTCTTCTTGAGCGCGGCGATCGCGGCGCGGGTGGCCGCGGCGACTTCCGCCGGCAAGGAGCCACCGTTGGTATCGCAAAGGACGATGCGGTCGGCACCGCCTGCGACGGCGGCGAGCATGGAAGCGATGGCGTAGGCCGGGTCTTCCTTCCAACCATCGATTGCGTGTTCGCAATCGTAGACGACTTCGCGGCGATGGGACTTCAAGAAAGCGATCGTGTCGCGGATCATCTCGAGGTTCTCCTCGGGCGAACAGCGGAGCACTTCGCGGACGTGGAGGGCCGAGGTCTTACCGTAGATCGTGACCACCGGGGTATCGACTTCGAGGAGGCCGCGGACCTGGGCGTCTTCGGAGGCACGCACGCCCTTACGGCGGGTCGACCCGAAGGCCGCCAGCTTGGCGTGCTTGAACTTGATCTTCTTCGCGCGGGCGAAGAACTCGACGTCGCGGGGATTGGAGCCCGGCCAGCCGCCTTCGATGTAGGTCATGCCGAAGCGTTCGAGCTCGGCGGCGATGCGCAGCTTGTCATCGACGGAGAAATGAATGCCCTGCCCCTGCGAGCCGTCGCGGAGGGTGGTATCATAGATTTCGATTGAGCGTGCCATGGTGGTGTGGGTGGGAAAGAGGTGTAAAGGGAGGGGGGCCGTTCCGGGTGCCGCGGAACGGGGAGTCGCCCGTCGGGCGTTCCGTTCAGCGGGCTTAGAGCCCGATGATGGTAATAATCGCCGGAATGATGGCACGACCGGCCGCGGAGCGGAGGGAGGTCGAAAACTGGGCCAGGGATTCCATGACGAAGACCCCGACTTCAAGGGCGGAGGCATGGAGAGTCAAAGGCAAAGGAGCCTGCAGCGGGTCGATGCTCGCCAAAAGGCCAATAAATGCCCATTAATCAGTCCATGCGCCGCCTCGTCGCCCTCCTCCTGCTCTTGGCGGGCGCCATCTCTTCGCCGGCCCAGTGGCAAATTTTCGCGGAGAAACTGCCCAAGCCCGGCACCTGGGCGCGCTACCAGTACGAGACGATCCGCGACGGCAAGGTCGTCTCGAAATCCGAACTGAGCCTCTCGATCCGCCCCGGCATGGACGTCGGCGGTAAACCGCACGTCTGGTTCAACGTCGAGCCGGTCGGCTGGTTGGGCTCGCGCGAACAGGCGCCGCTGCGCCTCCTCTTGAGCGCCGACATGAATCGCGAGCGCGCCAGCCGCCTCATCGAGAACGCTCAGGAAATCGTCTTCTCGAATCCCGTCAAAGGAGCCTACCACATGACCCGCGAAGACATCGCTTGGGTTTCGAAGTGGGCGAATCTCACTTACGCTAGCGAGCTGAGCGCGGATACGCCTGCACAGGAAACTATCGATACTAGCGGTAAACCCTTCGCGTGCGAGCGCATGAAGATGCTGGCGAGCACAGTGACCGACCCGCCCATGGTGCCGAAGCAGACCATCGAGTTCAAAGGGACCGTCTGGCGTTCCGATGCGACCCCCTTCGGTGTCGTACGTGCAGAGTGGCTCGAGAAGACCACGAAGAAAGACCGTAACCGCGAGGAGACCCGCCGCCTGACCCTGCTGGCCAGCGGCTGGGAGACCCCTCCAGTCGAGCCGGTCGACCGCGGACGGGACTTCTCGGTCTGGCGCCTGATCTTCGGTCGCTGAGGCCTCAAAAGGACCAGCCCACCCGGGTTGAATCGGATGGGCTGGCGTTAAATGGTGGCCTGAGTCGGAATCGAACCAACGACACGACGCTCTTCAGGCGTCTGCTCTACCAACTGAGCTATCAGGCCAATTAACTGGACGTTCAGAAGGACAAAGCCCCCCTTCCCTGTCAATCCGACAAGAAAGGGAGGCTTAAAAAGGCCTTCAGAAGCTGAATTTCCAAGCCGAGAGGCGACGTTCGACCTCGGCGATGACTTCGCCTTCGCCGGCCTCGCCCTTGTCGGAAACGAAGGTCACGGAGAAGCGGACGAACGAACCGCAATCATCCCACGGCACGGTGGAGATGAGGTGCTCGGTGATCATCCACTGCGAGAAGGCTTCGCCGGATTCGAAGCTCACCGTGCCGGACGGGCCGGTAGCGGACTTCGGGGCAGGCATGTAGAGGAAGAAACCGGCGCCGGGCTTGCGCACCTGGAAGCCGAGCTGGGCGAGCACGCCGACGAGCTTGTCCATGCGGCGGGAATACTTGGCGGCGATGGCCTTCGGGATGGAGACTTCGTCCAGACCGGCGGCGCCGGCCTTCTGGATACCGAGGAACTGACCGGAGTCGGAATTATCCTTCACGTCGCCATAAGCACGGACGAGCAGCGCGTTACCGGCGACGAAGCCGATGCGCCAGCCAGTCATGTTGTGACTCTTGGAGAGCGAGTGCAGTTCGAGGGCCACGTCCTTCGCGCCCGGAACCTGCAGGATCGAGATCTGCTCGGCACCGAAGTGGAGCGAGCCGTAGGCGGCGTCCTGGATGACGACGAGATTGTGCTGCTTGGCGAAAGCGACGACTTCCTCGAAGAACTTACGCGTGGCGCAAGCGCCGGTCGGGTTGTTCGGATAGTTGAGGACGAGCACCTTGGCCTTGGCCAGGATGTCGGCCGGGATCGACTTCAAGTCGGGCAGGAAGTTATTCTCGGCGGTGAGCTTTAGGTTATGGACGAGGCCGCCGTAGTACTTGGCGTGCGTGCCGAACACCGGGTAACCCGGTACGGTCATGAGTACGTAGTCGCCGGGATTGATGAGGCATCCCGGGAGGATCGAGAGAGCGGCCTTGGATCCGATCGAGTGGAGGATTTCGGTATCGGCGTCGACGGTCACACCGAAGAGATTCTGCATGTAGCGAGCGGCGGCCTGCTTGAAGTCCGTGCCACCGTTATCGGAGTAGCCGCGATTCTCGGGCTTAGCGGCTTCGGCCTGGAGCGCTTTCACCACCATCGGGAAAGCCATCTCGTCGGGCTCGCCGACACCGAGGTCGATGAGGGCGACATCCGGCTTGGCCTTCTTGGCGGCGGCCTTGGCGCGCTTGATTTTTTCGAACTTATAGATGGCGGTCGACTTGCCGTAATTGACGCCGCCGATGCGTTCGGCGAAGAGCTGCTGGATGTAAGAGTCGGACATAGTGATAAGGCCTTAAAAAGAAGGGGAAGACCGCGGATGGCAAGCGGACTCCGTCCGAGGGCTTGCCACCCATGAATGGCCGACGAAAATGGAAGCCATGGAACCCAGCCTTGAAGACCTGGCCCGCGAGCGGCGTGAAAGGTGTAACCCGGGATTCCCTTGGCGCCTCATCGGCCTCATCGCCCTCTGCCTAGCCATCGGCGGGCTCGGCTCGGCTGCCACGATGCCCGAAATCAAGGGCTGGTATGCCGGCCTCATCAAGCCGCCCTTCAATCCGCCTAACTGGATTTTCGGCCCGGTCTGGTCGACGCTCTACATCCTCATGGCCTGTTCGGCTAACGCCGCATGGACCGACCGCCAGGCCCGCCGGACGTTCTTCATCATCCTGCTCGTGAACGCGCTCTGGTCGCTGCTCTTCTTCGGGATGCATCGTCCAGACCTCGCGCTGATTGATATCCTCGGCTACCTCATCCTACTCATCATCTGGATTCGCCAGCTCTGGCCGCAGCATCGCGTCGCCGCCCTACTCCAACTTCCGCACCTGCTCTGGGTCAGCTTCGCCACCGCGCTCAACGCGAGTATCTGGTGGCTCAATAAATAAAAAGGCCCCGGAGACCGGGGCCTTCGTGACGGACTGACGCGCGACTTAGTCGGCGAGCTTAGTCCAGCGGGCGTTGCCCTTGGAAGACTTCACTGCGGCCTCGATGAAAGCCATGCCGGTGACGCCGTCGTCGATCGACGGGAAGTCGTAACCGCCCTTCGGAGCCTTGCGGCCTTCGAGACGGTCAGTGATGGCTTCCGCGGCGGCGCGATAGATGTTCGCGAAGGCTTCGATGAACGCTTCCGGATGGCCGAAAGGCGTACGGCTATACTTCTTGCAGGCGTCGCCGTTGTAAGAGTTGCCACGACGGTGCGTCTGGCGGGGCTGGTCGAGGTACTTCACAATCAGCTCGTTCGGATGCTCTTGGTGCCACTCGAGAGAAGCCAAGGTGCCGTAGACGCGGATGTTCAGGTTATTCTCGTCGCCAGTGGAGATCTGCGAGGCGTGCAGGACGCCCTTCGCGCCGCCCTTGTAGCGGACGAGCATATTGGCGTCATCATCAAGCAGACGGCCCGGGATATAGGTGCTGAGGTCGGCGGCAATCTCTGCGATTTCGAGACCGGTGACATACTGGACGAGGTTCTCGGCGTGAGTGCCGATGTCTCCGACGCAGTTCGAGACGCCGGAGCAGTTCGGATCCATGCGCCAGTTGGCAATCTTCTGGATCTTGCCGGACTGCAGGGCGCCCATGGCGTAACCCTGCGGGTATTCGACCAGGACCTTGTTGATTTTACCGAGTTTACCGGCGGCCACGAAGTCGCGGGCTTCCTTGACCATCGGGTAGCCGGTGTAGTTATGGAGCAGCGCGAAGACCAAGCCGCTCTTCTTGACGACGGCGCGGAGCTTCTTGCCCTCGGCGAGGGAGAAAGCCAGGGGCTTTTCGCAGATCACGTGAATGCCGGCTTCTAGGAAGGCCTTGGCTACGGGATAGTGGAGGTCATTGCGCGCGACGATAGACACGAAGTCGATGCGATCGCCGAGCGGGCGCTTGGCCTCGGCCTTGGCCATCTCGGCATACGAAGCGTACACGCGGGCGGGATCGAGGCAGAGATCCTGACCGGAGAGGCGGGACTTTTCGGGGTCCGAGGAGAACGCGCCAGCGACGAGGTCGATCTTGCCGTCGAGGGCCGCGGCCATGCGATGCACGCCGCCGATGAAGGCGCCGCGACCGCCGCCGACCATGCCCATGCGGAGTTTACGATTAAGGGATGCCATAGGTGTGTTGATCAGAGGGAGACGGGCTTGCCGGACTTCGCGGAAGCGTAGATGGCGTCGATGACCTGCATCAGGCGGTAGGCCTGCTCAGGCGTGTTCAGCGGCTTCGCGCGGCCTTCGATAGCCTCGATGAAGTTCGCGGCGGAAGCGATGCGGCCCATGTCTTCGCACGCCGGCGTGACGATGGAGCGGTTCACGCTGTTACCGTTTTCCTGGACGTAGAGCTCGCAGGTATCGATCGCGGTGTTGTCGAGGCCGTCGATGCCGAAGAGGCGCTCGACCTTGCCGCCGGCCTTGGTGCCCTGGAAGACGACGGAGACTTCCTCGCGCTTGATCATCTCGGCCCAGGAGACCTGTAAGGTTAGTACCTGGCCGGTCTTGAAGGTCACAAAGCCGTGCGCGGCGTTCTCGACGTCGGTGACGCCACCGACGCGGTCCGGGATGCCCCAGGGGCCCTTGAAGGACTTGTCCTGGATGAAGTCGTTGAAGGTCTGGCCGAGGACATGCGCCGGTTCCGGGTAACCCATGAAATACATCGCGAGGTCGACCATGTGCAGCAGGTCGATGAGCGGACCACCACCAGAGAGCTCCTTGGTGGTGAACCAACCGCCGAAGCCCGGGATGCCGGTGCGACGGATCCACTTCGCCTGCGCGGAGTTAATCTTACCGACCTGGCCCTGCTCGACATACTTCATCATCGCCTGCGACTCAGGGCGGGCGCGGTTGTTGAAATTGAACATCACGTGCTTACCCGACTTCTTGGACGCGGCGATGATCTCGAGGACCTCGGGAGCGCTGAGCGCCGGGGGCTTCTCACAGAACACGTGCTTGCCGGCGTTAAGACACTGGATGGTGAGCTCAGCGTGGAACTTGTTCGGGACGATGACGCTGACGGCTTGGATCTCCTTACGCTCCGCGAGCATCGCGTCGACAGACTCGTAATGATGGGGGATGCCCCACTTCTCCGCGGCCTTCTTTGCGGCGCCGGGGGCGGGATCGGCGACGGCGACGATCTCCGCATAGGCCTGCTTGAAACCGGCGGCGTGGTACTGGAGCATGCCACCTGCTCCGATGACGCCTACTTTGGTTGCCATGATATTGATTCGGTGAGTGGAGGATTACTTGCCCTGGGCGGACTTGTCGAAGGCCGCGTCGAAGGCGACCTTGTTGCTCGGGAAGTCGAGCTTCTTGACGTACGCGGCCGATTCGGCGGCGCCGAAGAAGCGATCCATGCGGCCGTCTTCCCATTCGACGGAGAGCGGGCCGGCGTAGCCGACGTCATTGAGGGCGACGATGACGTCCTCGAACTTGATATCGCCGCGGCCGACGGAACGGAAATCCCAGGCGCGACGAGGGTCGCAGAAATCGGTGTGGCCACCGAACACGCCGACGGAGCCGTCGCCGTGACCCCACCAGACGTCCTTCATGTGGGCGTGGTGAATCTGCTTACCGAAGGTGCGGATGAACTTCACGTAGTCGACGCCCTGGTAGCCGAGGTGGCTCGGGTCGTAGTTGAAGCCGAAGCGCTTGTGGTTGCCGACGGCGTCGAGCGCGCGCTGGGCGGAAGCGATGTCGAAGGCGATTTCGGTCGGGTGCACTTCGAGGCCGAAGTAGACGTCGTTCTTCTCAAAGACTTCGAGGATGGGCTTCCAGCGCTTGGCGAAATCGTCGTAACCCTTCTGGAGATAGGCTTGGTTGGTGGGCGGGAAGGCGTAGATCGCGTGCCAGATCGAGGAACCCGTGAAACCGTTGACGACGGTCTTGCCGGAACCCTTCGACTTGTTGGCCATATACGACTTTCCGGCGTCGAAGAATTTGCGAGCGGCCTGGGCGGTCAAGGCCATCTCGGCGCAAGCGCGCTGGCGGACGCCTTCCGGATTACCATCACCCCAAACGTGGGCGGGGAGGATGCACTGGTGGCGCTCGTCGATGTTATCGCAGGTAGCCTGGCCGACGAGGTGCGAGGAGATCGCCCAGCAACCGAGGTCATGCTTCTTCAGGAGTTCCCAGATGGATTCGACGTAGCCCTTCTCGTTGACGGCGCGGACGACATCGAAGTGGTCGCCCCAGCAGGCGAGCTCGACGCCTTCGTAGCCCATGGCTTTTACCTTGGGGAGAAGCTCGGCGATTTTAAGGTCGGCCCACTGGCCGGTGAAGAGGGTAACAGGGCGCTGTGACATGGTGAGTAGGGGTGAGTCCCCACTGTCAGCCAATCACCCCACTTTGTTCAAGTGGGCAATGCTCACAGACCCCCAATTTATGCCTTACGCGACAGCGATTGGCCCAGTTCGGCCTCCAGCTTGTCGTAGGCCGCCCGGAGGGCCGGGTTCGGCTGGACGACACCTGGGGCGGGAGCACAGAAAACAGGCTCCAGATCGGCCATCTTGGCCCCGCAAGCCCCCTCGGCGGCACGCAGGGCGGCACCTAGGGCAGCGGAGTCGGAGACGGCCAGACGGAGCACCGGGGCACCGAAGACGTCGGCAAAGATTTTGGCCACGGAAGGATTCTCGGAGGCTCCGCCCGTCAGCAGCAGCTGAGTGGTCGCGGTACCGACCCAGCGGCTGTGGTAACGGAGGCTGAGCGCCTGACCTTCGACGGCGGCGCGTGGAAGCGAGGCCCGGGTGGTGGCGGCTCCGAGGGAGATGCGGCCAGCGGGACGGCGCGGGGTGATCTCGGGCTCTTCCATCGGAAGAACGGCGGAGACGGCGGCTGGAGAGGCGTCGACGGCAGCGGAGAAAGCAATCCAATCGGCATGACCGCATTCGCGGCGAATCGCTTCGCGGGCGAGCGAGCCATTGCGCACGCAGACGAGGCTCATGCTGCCGCCCATCGGATTACCGAAAGCGTGGCCGAGGCCGGCGGAGTCGGTGCGGATGCCTTCAATCGCGGCGAAGAGTGTGTCGCTGGTGCCGAGGCTGATGACGACCTTGCCGGGCTTCGAAGCGCCCATGCCGACGAGGCTGGAAGGATTATCGCCCGTGCCGATGACGACCTGGCACTTCGGCGAGAAGCCATAGCGGGCGACGAAGTAAGCCGAGATACCGCCGGCCACGGTCGAACCAGGGCGGACGGGCGGAAGCTTGGCGGCGAGATCGGGAGCGGTCGCGGCCAGAGCGGCCGGAGCCCAATCGCCCTTGCGGATATCCATCAGGTTCATGCCCGCGCCGTCACCCGTGTCGATCGCGGCATCCTTGCCGGCGAGCACCGAGGCGAAGAAGGAAGAGACCAGGTGGACGCGCTTGGTCTTGGCCCAGGCGGCGGGTTCAAGCTTGGCGAAGCGGCGAATCTGCGGGCCGGTGAAGCGCTGCGTGGCCACGGAGCCGGTGAGATCGCAGACAGCCTGATCACCGCCAAGGGTAGCAGCAATTTCCGCGCATTCGGCGGCGGTGGACGAGTCCATCCAGATCGGCGAGGAGCGACGAGAGAGGACTGGCGAAATCTTGGCGGACAGCGATGTGGTGCGATTTCCGTCGGCGAGCGCGGCTTCGTAGCCGGCGGCGAGGTACACGCTGCCGTGCTGCTGGCCGGAGACCGAGACCGCGTCGACCTGCGAGAGATCGGTCAGCTTAGCGAGGCGGTCGAGCGCGAGCTCGAGACCATCCAGCCAGAGCAGCGGATCGGCGTGCACTTCGCCCCCCTGCCCTCCGCGGATAAATCCTTCCGGATGTCCGCGTTCGGGGAAGTCGGCGCCGAACGCCGCGCGGGCGCGGGCGACCGTCGTGCCTTTCGCCGTATCCAGCACGAGCGCCGTTGCGCTCTGCGTGGACAGGTCAAGACCCAGGACGATCGCCATAGCCTCAGCGGATGTACTCGTTGATCAGGTTCTCGAGCATCTCCTGGCGGCCAGACGCAAGCGTCGGCGCCTTGATGCCCTGGGCGTAGGCGTCGAGCTGGGCGAGGGTGGCCTTGCCGGATTCGACCTTCTTGCCGATACCGCTGTCCCAGGAGGCGTAGCGATTGGAAACAAACTTATCCATCTTGCCGTCCTTGATGATGGCGTGGGCGATCTTGAGGCCGCGGGCGAAGGCGTCCATGCCACCGATATGGGCGTGGAAGAGGTCGACGGGCTCGTGCGATTCGCGACGACGCTTGGCATCAAAGTTAAGGCCGCCCTTGGTGAGGCCACCCATCTTGAGGATGCGCAGCATGATGTTCGTCGTGAGGTAGAGGTCGGTCGGGAACTGGTCGGTGTCCCAGCCGACGAGCGTATCACCGCGGTTGGCATCGACCGAGCCAAGGGCGTTCGCGCCGATCGAGACTTCCATCTCATGCTCCATCGTGTGACCAGCGAGCGTGGCGTGGTTGGTCTCGAGGTTCAGCTTGAAGTGCTTCAGGAGCCCGTATTCGCGGAGGAAGTTAAGGCAGGCGGCGGCATCGGAATCGTACTGGTGGGTCGAGGGTTCGCGCGGCTTGGGCTCGATCAGGAACTGGCCCTTGAAGCCAATTTTCTTCGCATGATCGACGGCGAGGTGCAGGAGCGCGGCAAGGTGGTCGAGCTCGCGCTTCATGTCGGTGTTGATCAGCGTGGCGTAGCCTTCGCGGCCGCCCCAGAAGACGTAACCTTCACCGCCGAGGGCCTTGGTGGCTTCAAGCGCGTGACGGACCTGGCTGGCGCCGTAGGCAAACACATCGGCATTGGGCGAGGTGCCCGCGCCCTGCGCGTAGCGAGGGTGGGAGAAGAGACAGGCGGTGCCCCAGAGGAGCTTCTTGCCGGTGCCCTTCTGGAAGGCCTTCAGTTCCTTCGTGACGCGATCGAGGTTCGCATGCGTCTCAGTGAGGGTCTTGCCTTCAGGAGAGATGTCGCGGTCGTGGAAGCAGTAGAAGTCGATCTGGCACTTCTGGAGGAACTCAAAGAAGACCGGGATGCGGCGGAGAGCGTTGTCGAGGGAATCGGAGCCATCATCCCAAGGCATGAGGGCGGTGCCGGCGCCGAACGGATCGGAGAGGCCGTTGCGCATCACGTGCCAATAGGCCGCGGCGAAGCGCATGTGGTCCTTCATCTTCTTCCCGCCGATCTTCTCGTCCGGGTTGTAGTGCTTGAAGGCGAACGGGTTCTTGGACTTCGATCCTTCGAACTCGATGACCGGGACATTAGGGAAGTGCGACATGACTTGTAGGAGGGAGGGTTCTGACATTGGAGTCCGCCCCCTTGCTGCCAAGAAAGGAATGGGGCCGGCCTATGAACAAAACGACAGGCGGAGGGTCCGCATACAACTGCGCCTTGCGCCTTTGCTAGACCTGCCTAGGGTGGCGGCATGGAGGTCGTCCACACCATCCCCGAACTGCGTGCCGCAGTCGCCCGGGCCCGTCAGGCCGGCAAGGCCATCGGGTTCGTGCCGACAATGGGCTGCCTCCATGAAGGCCACCTTAGCCTGATTCGGCGGGCCAAGCAGGAGGCTGCCTTCGTCGTGGTGTCCATCTTCGTGAACCCGACTCAGTTTGGCCCCAGCGAGGACTTCTCCAAATACCCGCGGACCTTCGCGGAAGATCGCGCCGGCTGCGAAGCCGCGGGCGCCAGCCTGATTTTCGCACCCGCCGCCTTGGACTTCTACCCGGCCGGCGCTTCGACCTGGGTGGACGTCGAAGGTATCTCCGCCAAGCTCTGCGGTGAATTCCGCCCGGGCCATTTCCGCGGCGTCGCTACCGTAGTTGCCATGCTCTTCAACGCCGCGCAGGCGGATGTCGCCGTCTTCGGACGCAAGGACCTCCAACAGCTCGCGGTGATCCGCCGCATGGTCCGTGACCTGCATATGCCAATCCGCATCCTCGCGCACGAGACCGTCCGTGAGCCTAACGGTGTGGCGATGAGCTCACGTAACCGTTATCTCTCCGCTGAACAGTTGACACAGGCGATCGCCATCCCTGCCGCGATGGCCGCAGCTAAGGCGCTCGCCCAAGCCGGCGTCAGCGATGCCGCTCGCCTGCGGGACGCCGCGCAAGCCGTCCTGGCAACCCAGCCCGCGCTTAAGATTCAATACTGCGAGATTGTCGATCTTGAGACCATGGCACCCGTCGCCTCGATTGCCGGCTTTAAGTGCGCCATCGCGATAGCCTGTCATCTGGGAGCGACGCGCCTGATTGACAACGCCGACCTTTAATCAGGCCAGACTGAGGTAAACCGCGGCCAACAGAATCAAGGCCCCAATCAATCGGCGGGTCATGATGCTCCGGCCTACGTGTTTCTCCGAATTAGAGAACCAATGCCCGACGATCCACACCAACGCGACGCTCCAAAGGCCGCGGGTGTTGTAGAGAACGTTGGTGACGGTGACCTCTTGGTAGACCGCGATGCAGTAGGCGATACCCATGGCCTGAATGGTCAGCAGGAGCCCACCGCCGAAAGCCCAGATGACCATCGGGCGGGGCATCTGACTCAATGGTGCGGAGAAGAACGGGATTAGCGCGAACGACAACGTTCCCACCGTCAGGAACATCACCGGGCCGAAATGGCCGAAACCGAAAGCCGGCACCCAAAGCTGCTGCATCACGTCCGTGGCGGCAAAGGCGATCGAGGCGAGAAAGGCAAAGCCGACGCTGACGAGCAGTCGCTCTCGGTTTGCCCGCCACTCGCCGCCCAGTAAGGCTAAGGCCAGCGTCGTCAGGAAAGTGGCCACCCAGAGTTTCCATCCGAGTTGCTCACCGCCCGTCAGGAAGACCAGCAGCGCGACGAAGACGACCTTGGTCCCGAGCACGGGCGTCGCGATGGAGATATCCCCCCGGCTGATGGCGACAAAGGTGAAGACCTGACCGATGAAGAACGCGGTGCCCGCCAAGACCGCGTGGGTGATGTTAGTCGCCGTGAAGGGCTCGCCACCGTAAAAGAGCCAGGTCTGGAAAAGGACGGCTCCCATCAGGTTCACGATGAATAGGACCCGCCAGGGGTGGCCGCCATCCATGGCCCGCTTGAGGGCCATCGCCGCCAGGGTGTAGCCCACGGCTGAGCAAAGAGGGATGACGATGGAGGCGGAAGAACGCATCAGGCAGGCCAGAACGAACGCCCTTCCCTCCCCGCTGGCGAGTCCGAAGCAAGAAAACCGGCCGCGGGCCAGCCATGACCTTGCCCCGTGCCCACCTGTGGGTACGCTGGAGCCATGGGGCAATTTTCTTATAAGAACGAGGCTGTCGATCCGCACCGGAAGATTCTCTCCGAGCAGCTTGTCATGGACCTAGAGCATGTCGCTGAGACCCCCTTGCTCGCCCTCGCCAAGCAGATTCCCGGCGGCTACATCCACCGCAAACCCTTCCTGCGCGATGCCAAGTGGCTATTCAAGAAACGCCTGGGCCACTTGGCCTTAGATGCGGCCGCTATCGCCGAGCACCTTCCTTGGTACGCCGAGGCCCTGAAGTGCGATAAGGCGAAGCTAGTCGAACACTTGGACGAACTCGCCGGCGCCATCGGCGGCCCGCGCGCCGCGCTACTCTGCGTGCTCTGGAACAATAAGGCCGAACAGAAGGACGCCGCCCTGCCCGCAGACCTCCTCCCCCGCCTGCTGGCCAACGCCAAAGCGCAGTCCAACAAGCCTGATACCAAAGCATGGAAGTCGGCCATGGCCAAGCTCGGTGGTGCGACGGAAAAAGAGCCGCTCGACTCCGTCGACGCCCTCAACTCCGCCGGCAAGACGGTGCGACGACTGCTGCAGGAACTCTCCCAAGGTAAAGCCGCGCGTGAAAACGAAGGCCGCCAGATCCGCCGCCAGCATACCAATGAACTCGAAGCAAAAGACGTTGAGATCCGCAAGGCCCGCGAGGATGCCGGACGTCAGGTCCAGGAAGCCGCCAAGCAGGCCGCCGCGCTCGAGGCGAACATCGTGGCCCTGAATGCCAAGCTGACGGCGGAAGAAACCGAAGTTGCCCGCCTGCGTGGCGAGCTGGATCGTGCCCGTGAACACGTGGCGAAAAAGGCCCGCGAGATTGCTGAAGAACTCCTCTCCGAGGAAATCCGTCCTTGGCTGGCCGACGCGCGCACCCTGAAATCCGCTTCTGAAGAAGTGGCCAAGCTCCGCCAGCTCACCACGGAGACCGTCGAGAAGGTCCGTAAGGCCCAACGCGACGCTGATCCCTTTCTCGCCAAGGAGCATGAACTCCGCCAGGCCATCCCGCAGATGGAGGAGATGCTCAAGCTGCTCCGCCGTTACCTGCGGACCGCCGGGCAGGCCTTGCCAGAAGTCGTCACCCTCGAGAAGCGCCTCACGGAGCATATCGAGAAGGTCCGCTACGAACTCGAGAAGCGCGACCAGCCCTCCGACCCCTTCCTTGAGCGCATCTCGGCCAAGATCAACGGCGCCGATGCGCGTGAGTTGAAATCAATCGAAAGCGCCCTCCTCCTTGCCGAGGAGTCCGGCCTCGTCGACTCGCGCCACGCAGACCTTTATCGTCGCGACATCCATCGCCGCCGTTCCTACATGGCGGACCGCGCTTTCCACGAGCAGAAGCAGTCTGGGCCGCTCGCGTTACTTGAGCGTGCTGTAGCCACCGGCGAGAAGGCCCGCCTCGCTATCGATGCCAACAACTTCGCCTGCCTTCGCCAAGATTACCTCGGCCTGCGACTGACAGCGAAGAAGAACGCCCAAGGTGAAAGCCGCTTCATGCTCGACACCGCCGCCCGCCAGAAAGTCGTGCAGCTCGCTGAGAAGCTCGCCGATGACGCCCCCGGCCTACACGTCTGGGTGAGCTTCGATGGCCAGCAGACGGCGCTCAAGACGACGAACTCGCGCGTGCGGGTTACCTTCAGTCGTGCTGGCTCCAAGGCTGATCAT
>JBEEKW010000044.1:0-16063 GCA_041168485.1 Verrucomicrobiota bacterium | reverse complement strand
GGCCTGATGGACGGCCTCCCGGTCTCCCTCGCGATCATGGACTTCTCGTTCATGGGCGCCTCGATGGGCTCCGTCGCCGGCGAGAAGGTCACCCGCGCCATCGAGCGCGCGATCAAGCTGAAGTGTCCGTGCGTCGTCGTCTGCGCCTCCGGTGGCGCCCGCATGCAGGAAGGCATCCTTTCTCTGATGCAGATGGCCAAGACCAGCGCCGCCCTCGCGAAGCTCCGCGCGGCCGGCCTGCCTTACATCGCCGTCCTCACCAATCCCACGATGGCCGGTGTCATGGCCAGCTACGCGACCCTCGGTGACGTCATCGTCGCCGAGCCCGGCGCGCTCATCGGCTTCGCCGGCGCCCGCGTGATCAAGGAGACGACCAACCAAGATTTGCCCGAAGGCTTCCAGTCCTCGGAGTTCCTCCTGAAGCGCGGCCTCATCGACATGATCATCCACCGTAAGGAGATGAAGTCGAAGCTCGCCAGCCTCCTCCGCGCCCTCGCCCACCGTAAGGTGAAGGTGAAGGCCGTGAAGAGCCGCGCCTGAGCGCGACCTCCGCGGAGATGACTCCAGAAGAGACGCTCCGCTGGTTGACGGGACTACGTAATCTGGGTTCGCGCCTCGGCGTGGATCGCATGCGTCTGCTCTCCGCGCGCAGCCGTGTTTCCACATCGCGGGTACCAACGGCAAAGGCTCGACCTCCGCGATGATCGAGGCGATCCAGCGCGCTCAAGGCCGACGCACGGGTCTCTACACTAGCCCGCACCTCGTCTCGATCGGCGAACGAATCCAGATCGACCGCGCCCCGCTCAGCGACACCGCGGTCGTGGCCCTCGCCGAACGCTTGCGTCCGCATTACGAAGCCATCCGGGCCGATGACCCTGAAAACGCGCCGACCTTCTTCGAGCTGATAACCGCCGCGGCGCTGCTGGATTTCGCCGAACGTAAGGTCGACGTCGCCGTGCTTGAGACCGGCCTCGGCGGACGACTCGACGCCACCAATGTCTGCGCGCCGGAAGTCTGCGTGATCACGTCAATCGGACTCGACCACCAGGAATACCTCGGCCCGACGCTCGCCGCCATCGCCGCGGAGAAGGCGGGTATTATTAAGCCCGGCGTCCCGTGCGTCGTAGGCGAGGTTCCGCCCGATGCCGAAGCGGTCATCGTCGCCCGCGCCCGCGAAGTCGGTGCGCCGCTCCATTTCGTCCGTGACCGTTTCGCGGCAGGCTTGCCCGAGACGAACCTCGCTGGCACGCATCAGCGTCGCAACGCCGGCGCGGCTCTACTCGCCTGCGAATTGGCGAAACGCCTGCCGATTGACGACGCCAAGGCGCGCGCCGCGCTGCGCGTCATCGAGTGGGCCGGCCGCTGGCAGGAATTCCGACTCATCGACGGCCGCCGACTCATTGTCGATGGCTCGCACAATGAAGAAGGCATCCGCGCCGTCGCCCCTCTGCTCGCCGCGCTGAATGCTCCGACCGTGATTGTCGGTGCGGTCGGCGTTGATCGCGCCCGTCCGCTCGTCGCCGCTGCCGCGAAGGCCGCCGGACGACTCGTACTCGTCCGTCCCGACAACGAACGCGCCTGCTCCGTCGAGGAACTCGCCGCGCTCGTGCCGGCGGATTTCCGTGGCAACGTCCGCCGCGCTTCGGTCGCCGAACTCTTCCCCTCGCCAGCCATGTGCGGCGCTGAGGGCGAGACGATCGTCGTGCTCGGGTCACTTTATCTCGTCGGCGAAGTCCTCGCGCGCCTACGCGGTCACGGACTTCCCGACGCTTGGCAGGATCGCCTGCCTTCTGCGCGATGACCGACTATTCTTTCGTCCCGCCGAGCAGCACCACGCCCAAGGTCGATCCGGCCGAGCTGCCGAAGTGGCTGATCCAGGAAGACGACGACTACATGGTCTTCGATAAGCCGGGCTGGCTCGTCTGCCACCCGTCGAAGGACGGCCCGTGGTCCTCGCTTGTCGGCGCGGTGAAGGAATGGAAGCAGATGGATGTCTCTCACCTCGTGAGCCGGCTCGACCGCGAGACCAGCGGCGTGATCCTCATCGCTAAGCATTACGACGCCGCCTCCGCCGCGCAGACCGCGATGGAGCGCCGCATGGTGATCAAGACCTACTACGCCTTGCTCAAGGGCGAGCTTAAGGAGCCCGTCATGGTCGACCAGCCGCTCGGGCCCGACGAGACCAGCCAGGTCGTTGTAAAGACCGCCGTGCGCGAAGGCCCGGGTACTTTGCCCGCCGCCACGTTCTTCGAGCCCGTACTCGTGCGACATGGCTACACCCTCGCGCGCGTGCAGCCGCACACTGGCCGCAAGCACCAGATCCGCGCGCACGCTTTCTGGCTCGGGTATCCCGTCATCGGCGACAAACTCTACGGCGGCGACGATTCGCTCTATATGGAATTCGTGGCGCATGGCTGGACACCGCGTCTCGGCGCCGCGCTGGAGATGGGCCGTCAGGCACTGCACGCGGCCAAACTCGAGTTCCGTTTCCCTCCGCGCATCACACGCACTTTTACCGCGCCGCTCGCGCTGGATATGAGGGAGTTTGTGGTGAAGAAGATGGGCGTGGCGGGCGAGTTAGTTGATCAGTTGACCAGTTGACAAGTTGGCAAGGGATACAAAAGAGGACCTGAGGCCCAGAGGCTCGGTAGACCAGATAAGCCCCAGCGCCCAAAGGGAAACCGGAGACCGGATGATTGGCTGGGGCGGAACGCAACTTCAGGTCTCGGGTCTCGGCAGTCGGGTGCCAGGTTCAGGTGTTCAGGTACGGGTACAGGTTCAGGACCTGAATATTGCCCGCACCCGCACCTGACCCTGATAACCCGTACCAGAGACCTGAGGGCCGAGACCTGAGACCCGAAACTGTCTTCACGTTTGCACCTTTGCACAGGCCGGAGGCCGATTTGCACTTAGGACAGCACGTGGTGCTGTCCCTACCCATGCGCCAATGCCGCGGCATCCACCAATCCCGCACCAGCTTTCCGAAGCGTGAGCGCGCATGCATGCAGCGTCGCCCCGGTGGTCAGGACATCATCGATAACGACATAGCGGGCGTTCGGGTCGACCGACATCCCAGCGGCGACGATAAACGCGCCCGCGACATTTTTACGGCGCTCCTGGCGACCGAGTCGCGTTTGGGAGATGGTTTCATGCTGTTTGCGGAGGAGGAACTCAGCCCGGCACCCGGCGACATGTTTTGCGAGGACCCTGGCGATTCGGTCCGCCTGATTATATCCGCGATCAAACTTCCGGGCGGCGTGCAGGGGAACCGGCACGAGCACCGAGCCAGCCAGGTGCCGGCGGAAGACTTCGTCCGCGAGGGCCGCGTGGGCGAGGTCGTCGGCCAAGAACGGGCACCGTTCATATTTGATGCGGTGGATGATTCGCCGGGCGGGGCCGCGAGCCCGGAAGGCGCAGACCGCCCGGGTGAAGGCTGGTTGGAGGTCGAGGCAGTGAGGGCAGGCCCGGTCACCTTCGAGGATCCCTTCGAAGGGGTGCCCGCAGGTCAGGCAGCGAGGGTCGGTAATGCGGGGGAGCTGGTCGGCCCCCGCGGTCGAGAGGTGCAGGCGAGCGTCATCGTCCATCGGCTCCTGCGTGACCGCGCAGTCCCGGGGGAAGACGAGGTCGAAGAACCCGCGGTCGAGGTCAGCCAGCCAGCGAGTCATAAGGCGGTGGCAGATTGCGTTTGCCCGTCGTCGGCTTCAATCCAAGGTTTACCTCAGACTATGGCTTTCAATTTTGACAGCTGTCCGGAACGCTCCGGGACCGACAGCACCAAGTGGCACAAGTACGCCGACAAGGATATCATCCCTTGCTGGATCGCGGACATGGACTTTACGGCGCCGCCCGCCGTCGTCGAAGCCGTCCAGGCCCGCGCCGCGCATGGCGTGTACGGTTACCCCGCGCAGCGCGACGCCGTCTTCGCTTCCATCGTCAATCATGTCCGTCGCCGTCACGGATGGGAGATCAAGCCCGAGTGGATCACGTTCATGTGCTCACTCGTGCCCGGCATCCACGCCGCCATCCGCTGCGCCAGCAAACCCGGCGAATCCGTCGTCACAACCGTCCCCGTCTACCCGCCGTTCATGACCGCGCCGGTGCTATCCGAGCGCAATCCGCTGAAACTCGAGATGGCGTTCGAGGGCGGCCGCTGGACCTTTGACTGGGCCAAGCTCGAGGCCGCCTGTGCGCAGCCGCACGCCAAGGTACTCCTGCTCTGCAATCCTTACAACCCGCTCGCTCGCGTCTTCGATCGCGGTGAGCTCGACCGCATCGCCGCGCTCGTGCGCAAGCATGAGCTCACCGTCTGCTCCGACGAGATTCATTGTGACCTCGTGCTCGACCCAGCCGCGGAGCATATCGTCTTCGCCGCGATGGGAGAGGATCTCGCCGCCCGCACCGTCACCCTGATGGCCGCGAGCAAGACCTTCAATATCGCCGGCCTCACCTGCGGTTTTGCGATCATCCCCGATGCCGGCCTGCGCACGCGCTTCCGCCGGATTATCCAGGGCCTATCGCTCGACCAGAACGTCTTCGGTCTCGCCGCTACCCAGGCCGCGTTCGAGCACGGCGAACCGTGGCGTCTCGAGTGCGTGGAATACCTTCGCGGTAATCTCGACCTGATTGAACAGGAACTTAAGTCCATGCCTGGCGTCGTGCTCCGTCAGCGCCCGCAGGCCAGCTTCCTCGTGTGGTTCGATATCACCGCGCTCGGTTTCGATGACGCGCATGCCGAGTTCGAAAAGGGCGGCATCGGTTTCAGTAACGGAACCGACTTCGGCGGACCCGGTCACGTGCGCCTCAACTTCGGTTGTCCGCGTGAACGCTTGCGCGAGATCTTGCGACGAATGAAGTTGGTGGTGGCGAGGGCGCCGGGAAGGGTGAAGTGAGCGAGGACACGAGGACACGAGGACTCGAGGGTCGGAGCGATACAACGTGAGTTGATCGGTTGACCAGTGGGCCAGTTGACAAGAACAAGGCAGCACGAGTCGACCTGTTGACCGGCTGGCCAGTTGACAAGGAAGGCACTGGGTAGGGATGCGATTGCCATCGCATCCGTTCGAGGCCGAAGTCTGAGAGTCGCCGGGTCTTAGCTAAGTCAGATAAATAACTGTATCGTTCGGCGAACGGACGTGATGGCAATCACGTCCCTACCCAAGGCAGAGAGGCAGGGCTCAAGGGGAGACCGGAGACCGGATGGTTGGCTGGGGATTTCTGCCTAGCACGGTCGACTTGACTTTGGCGTGTAGTAATACAATGTATTACCTATGCACAAAAAGCTCACTAAGCTGGGTAATTCCCAGGGACTGGTCTTCGACGCCGCCCTGATGGAGCTCGCACGCCTCAAGGTCGGCGACGACGTCAATGTCGAGGTCCACGAAGGCGGCACGATCACCATCACGCCCTTGCGCCCCCGTCCCTCCAAGGAAGACGTCACCAAGACAATCCGGGGCGTGATGAAGGACTACGCGCGCACCATGCGTAAGCTCGCGTGAAGGTCACGCCCGAGAATTGTTTCCACCTCACGGTGGATATCGTGAAGGAGATCCATGCCGCCGCCCTAGAGGGTTTTGGCGGCGCGGAGGGACTCCGAGAGCCATCGCTCTTAGAGTCCGCCGTGGCAGCTCCGCAGGTCACGATTGGCGGCTATTCGCCTTTCGCCGATCTGGCTGAAGTCGCTGCCGCCTATCTATTCTATCTCTGCCGGAATCATCCTTTCCTGGATGGCAATAAGCGGACCGCATTGGGCGCTTGTTTAGTCTTCTTGCGCCTCAATGGTGTCGAGCCGAAGCCGGATTCGGCGAAATGGGAGAGCCTGACTTTTGCGATCGCCGCCGCCCAGCTCGATAGAGACGAGGCCACGAAGCAGTTGAGGCTCTTGTTGCCGAAGGTGAAGTCCGTCAAGAAGGCGAAGAAGGCGAAGAAGAAGTGAGAGAGGGCTGGAGAGAGGCAGCATTAGTTGATCGGCTGACCAGTGGGCCAGTTGGCCAGGGAGGCAGAGAAGAGGGCCAGAGGACTCGAGGGCGGGAGGACCAGAGAAGATACAGGGCTGTATCAAGGTAGCGGCGCGACTGCGTCGCGTCCGTTCGCCCAGGGACTCGATAGTCCGATTGATTTAGCTAAGGCCCGACGACTTCACGGCCTCGGTTGCAAACGGAGGCGATGGCAATCGCCCCCCTACCCAGCAGCCACTCAAAGGGTGACGGGTGACAGCCACCAGGGCATCGGCCTTTCGGGTGTCAGCTGTTCAGCCTTCGGCAGCCGGCTCCAGGTTCCCGCGGCTGATGGCCGAAAAGCCGAAGCCTGAATCCCTGATGCCCGTGGCCGTCACCCGTCACCTGAAAACGGGCAACTCCCTCTGGTCCACTGAGCCTCCGGGCCTCCGGGCCTCTAATTCAGGGCAATTTCGGAGCCGAAGGTCGCTCCTTTCTTTTTGACGAACGGCCGGAGAGTCCCATCGTCTGACGATTCAGGACAGTCCGATGGTGTAATGGTAGCACAGGAGATTCTGATTCTCCTTGTCTAGGTTCAAATCCTAGTCGGACTATTTCCTGAAAGCAAAAAGCCCTCTCGCGAGGGCTTTTTCATGCCTATCCGGGACGCCTCAGCGGGCGTTCCAGAAGATCATCAGGTTCTTGGTCTGGCGGCCGGCGACAATGAGGTCGGGCTTGCCGTCGCCATCGAGGTCGGCGGCCTTGAAGTCTTCGACGGCGATCTCCTTGGTCGAGATCACGCTCGTGCGCCAAGCCTTACCGGCGTCATCGAGCGGGGTAAGCAGGCGGACGCCGGGATCGACGCCGCGCCAGCCGACCATGACCTGATCGGAGCCAGTGCCGAGGAAGTCAGCGCAGGCGACCGCATGGCCGTCCTTGAAGCCATCGAGGACTTGGTTGCGCTGCCAGGCGCCGGTGCCGTCACGGGTATAGATGGCCGACTTCGTGCCGTGGAAAGGTTCAACCGTCGCGATGAAGTTCCCGGAAGGAAGGCGTCCGCCGCGGAGTTCGCCGACAGGTTCGGTAGTCAGCTGCGTCTTACCCCATTTACCGTCGGCGTAAGAGTTGAACCAGATGCCTTCCTTGGAACCGGCCAGGATCTGCTGGGCGATATGTTTCTGCCAGCGCACTGGATCGAGGTTGTGGGTGATGTGGCCCGAGTCATTGACGAGTTCGGTCTTCCACTCGTCCTTCGGGTTGGCCGGTTTGCGGTAGGCGAGGAGCTTGGCGCCAGCGCCGACGCCGGCCTTGTTGCCGACGCCATGGAGGGGCTGAACGACGAGGTCCCAGCGGCCCGTGGCGACTTCGACCCACTGCATGCGGTGGACGGTCGGTTCGTGATGGAGCTTCACCGCTTCCCACTTCTGGGTGCGGTCCGCGGGCGGAATCAGATAGAAGACCGCGCCGCTCTTGACCGTGTCGCTCGGATTCCAGCCCGCACCGATGGCGATCTCGGCCTTGCCGTCGCCGTCGATATCCTGGGCCGCGACGCAGACGTTATCCTCCTTCGTGAGATTCGTAGCGATGACGTGCTTCTTCCAAGTGGGGTTCTGATACCACTGCACCGTGGATTTGTCGGCCAGGACGATGTCGGGTTTGCCGTCGCCATCAACGTCGGCGATCGCGAGACCGTAACCGATTTCGACCTTATCGATCTCCTGTAGGCGGAACTTCGGTTCCGGCGCGGCGAACGCGACGGAAGCAAGCAAGAGGGCGAGGAGCGGGGTCGGCTTCATGCGGCCATTAAGCCGCGGAGCCAGACACTGTCCAACCTGACTTCAGGCTGTCAGGCGCTCGAGGCACTCTGCGTAGAGCGCCTGCGTCTTCTGCACCACCTCGGCCGGTAAGGTTGGGCCTGGTGCGGTCTTATTCCACGGCTGGGCTTCGAGCCAATCGCGGACGAACTGCTTATCGTAAGAGGGCTGGGCACGGCCAGGCTGCCAAGTGGCGGCGGGCCAGTAGCGGGAAGAGTCGGGCGTCAGGACTTCATCGATGAGCACCAGCGAGCCGTCGGGGGCGCTTCCGAACTCGAACTTCGTATCCGCCAGAATGACGCCGGCCTTGGCGGCGCGTTCGGCGCCCATGCGGTAGAGCGCAATCGAGGTTTCCTGAATGGTACGGAAGACTTTCTCGCCAAGGACCTCGCCACAGCGGGCGCGGGTGATCGCCTCGTCGTGGCCTTCGGCGGCCTTGGTGGAAGGGGTGAAGATCGGCTGCGGCAGCTTCGAGCCGTCGAGCAAGCCTTCGGGCAGGGGGTGGTCCAGGATGCCGCCGGTCTTCTGGTATTCTTTGAAGCCGCTGCCGGCGAGGTAGCCGCGGACGACTGCCTCGACCGGGAGGGGCTTGAGCTTGCGCACGAGCATCGAGCGCGGGATCAGGTCTTCGTGGCCATGCAGGGCCTTGGCCAGCGCGTTGGCGTGGTCGGGCACCAGGTGCGTCGGGAAGACGAGGCGAGCCTGGTCGAACCACCAGAGGCTGATCTGCGTGAGCAGGATGCCTTTGCCCGGGACGCCGTTGGGCATCACGACGTCGAAGGCCGAGAGACGGTCGGTCGCCACGATCAGGTAATGCGTGCCGAGGTCGAAGACTTCACGGACCTTGCCTTTCGCCTGGAGCGGGTAGGGCAGGCCGGTGACGGTCATCAGCGCTTCGGTGGGCAAGGGCGGCGTCTTCATCCTGCCACGGAGATAGGGCAGGGCGGGGCGGCAGGGCAAGGTGGTTCGTCGTTGAGGCGGCGACCCTCGCGGGCAGGATGCGAGTCGCCTGATGGAACTCCGCGACGCGCACTGCCATTATCAGTTTGCCGAGGTGCCTTACACCGCGGTCGAGCAGGCCCGAGCGGACGGCGTGGGCTTGGCGATGATCAATGGCAGCGCGCCCTCCGACTGGGAGGACGTGGCGGCCCTCGGTCGCCGCGATCCGCGTAACCGTATGTCCTTCGGCTTGCATCCGTGGGATGTCCCGACCGCACCGGAAGGCTGGGCGGAAACGCTGCGGGCCTTTCTCCTCGCTCATCCTTCGGCCGGCGTCGGCGAGATGGGCCTCGACCGCTGGGTGAAGGATCACGATCCCGTCGCCCAAGAGGCAGCCTTTCGTACGCAGCTCGCGCTGGCCGCCGAGCTCGACCGCGCGCTCACCATCCACTGCGTCAAGGCCATCGGGCCGCTGATGGATATCCTGCGCGCGACGAAACTCCCCCGCCGCGGATTTCTTCTGCATAGCTGGAACGGACCCGTCGAGCTCGTGCCGGAGCTCGCCAAACTCGGGGCGTATTTTTCTTTCAGCGCACACCATCTCATTCCGCGTAAGGCCGACCTGCGCATCCAGTTCGCCGCGGCGATTCCGCGGGAGCGGATCCTCGTCGAGACCGATGCACCCGCGCTGTGTCCCGCCCCGGAGTTCCGCGTGCGCGAACTCGCGCCCGACGCGGAAGGCTCCGAGCAGAATCATCCGGCGAACCTCGTGCGGAATAATGAGGAGCTTGCACGGACCATGGGCGTGACGCCTCAGGAGTCGGCCGCGCTGACCTGCGCGAATTTCGCGCGCCTATTCGGGGCGTAGGAGCGAGAGGCGAAGTGCCTCGCCCGCGGCCGCGAGGCCGAACGCGCCGGCCACATGGGAGGCCGTACCGTAGCCCCATTCGCAGTTCGGGTGCAGGTCTTCGCCTTCAGGAATCTCGCCGCCCGGGAGGCCTTCGCAATCCGTCGGCTGCGTGAACGGTTCATCGGACCACACGCACGAGACGCCAAAGGGGGCCTTGCCGCGCGGGAAGTCGAAGTTCTGCCGCAGGCGTTTGCGGACCAGCATCATCAGCGGATCATCGCGCGAGTCACGGAGATCGGTGACCTTGATCTGTGTGCCGTCGAGTCGACCGGCGCAGCCGCCGACCGTGACCACGGGCAACTTGCGGTTCACCGCTTCGGCGATCAGCCCGCACTTCGGCGAGAGCGCATCCATCGCGTCGATCACCACGCCGTCGAAGTCCGTAAGCACCTCGTGCGGATTGAAGCGCGAGAGGAAGCGTTGGTGGAGTGTCGTGCGGATCTGGGGGTGAATCGAGCGGGCACGTTCGGCCATGGCCTCCGTCTTCGGTTTACCGTTATTGCCTGCGACGGCGTGCAGCTGGCGGTTCGTGTTGGAGATACAGACGGCATCGCCATCGACCATCGCGAGATGGCCGACGCCAGAGCGGGCGAGGGCTTCGACCGTCCAGGAGCCGACCCCGCCGAGGCCGACGACGAGGAAGGATGAGCGGGCGAGGCGTTCCATGCCGGCGCGTCCGTAGAGACGGCCGATGCCGGCGAAGCGTTGCAGGTAGTCCGCGTCCATGGCCACCAATCAAGGCGGTAAGCGGCTTCCCTCCAAGGAACAAACGCACTTCCTCCGGGCTTGCTGGCCGGGTCGCCCCGGGCATCGTGATGGCCAATGTCCGCCGCCGCGCCCGCCCCCAAAGCTCCGATCCTGCGCACGCCCCTCGAGCCGCTCTGGCTGTCGGCGGCCCGCCGTGGTTTCTGGGGGCTGCTCATCGGCCTCGTGGTCGCCCTAGTGTTCGTCGTGCTTGATCATCGGAAGGCGAATTCCGTGTCGCAGGTCTGCATGCAGGCGCGGATCATCTTCCTGCAGTATCACGCGGAGAAGAGCGCGTGGCCGATGGACTGCGACCTCGCCGCGCCCGGCGGACAGTTCGGCGGTTTCAATCTCGAGCCGATGACCACGGCGGTCGCCAAGTGTCAGGTCTCCGGCAAGTGGGTCTTCCAGGCCAAGTCCCCCTCGGGTGGCCCGGCGGTCGTATTCACGCCGGCGGAGCCCGGTCGTTCCTACGAACGCGCCTTCGGGGTCGCCGACGGTTGGGTTGATGACGGCCACGCCGACAAGGGCTCGCTCCTGGTCCGCGAAGACGTCGCGCTGCTCAGGCTGTCGGCCGAGTGATCGCCTCGGCGCGCTCGCGCAGGTCAGCCTCGAAGAGCGCGTCCACGAGTTGGTCGAGATTCCCTTCGAGCACCTGTTCGATCCCGTGGACCGTGAGGTCGATGCGGTGGTCGGTGATGCGGTTCTGGGGGAAGTTATAGGTGCGGATGCGTTCGGAGCGGTCGCCGGATCCCACCTGCGTCTTACGAGCGTCGGCACGGGCTTCGCGTTCCTTGGCGCGCGTCAGGTCGAGGAGCCGGGAACGCAGGACGCGGAGCGCCTTCACGCGATTGCGCAACTGGGAGCGTTCGTCGGCGCAGTAGACCATCAGCCCCGTCGGCTTGTGGATGATCTGCACCGCGGACTCCGTTTTATTGACGTGCTGACCGCCGGCACCGCTCGCGCGGGCGACGGACATGTCGAGATCTTCGGGCTTAAGGACGACTTCGGCTTCTTCGGCTTCGGGGAGGACCGCGACCGTGGCGGCCGAGGTGTGGACGCGTCCGGAGGCCTCGGTAGCGGGTACGCGCTGGACGCGGTGGACGCCGGCCTCGTGGCGCAGGAGGGCGGTAGCGCCCTCGCCTTCGATGAGCAGGACCGCGTCGCGGACGCCGCCCAGGTCGGAGTGGGAGAGGGACATCAGCTCGCACTTCCAGCCCTTCTTCTCGGCGAAGCGGGTATAGGCGCGGAGCAGCTCGGCGGCGAAGAGAGAGGCTTCCTCCCCACCCGTGCCGGCGCGGATTTCTACAAGAGCATTACGAGAATCATCTGGATTCACCGGGATGATCGACCGAATTAGCTGTTCGCGGGCCACCTCGACGGCCGGCTCCAGCCGGGCGATCTCCTCGGCGGCCATCGCGCGAATCTCCGCGTCGGCCTCACCGGCCAGGGCGCGGGACTCGGCCAACTCCTTTTCCAGGGCCACTAGGGCGTCGTCGGCCTTGACAGCTTTGGACGTGAACCGGAGCTCGGCGCCGAGGGCGGCCGCCCGGCGGTTATCGGCGAAGGTGGCGGGGTCGGCCATCAGGGCCTCGAGCTCGGCCAGGCGGCGGCGGAAGCCGGTCAGGTCGGGGCGGAGGGGGCTGGCGGACATCGTTAAGAGGGTTAATCGGGCTTGGACAGGAGACGTCCGTTCGTTATTCAATGGAGTGCGGCAGGCTCCCCTCCGCAAGCCCGACCTTCATCCCTTTTCCGACCGACATGCAGCCCAAGGAACCCGCGCTCCGCGGCACCCACGTCCTCACCTGTGTGTGGGACTTCGACAAGACCCTTTGCCCGGGCTATATGCAGACCCCGCTCTTCAAGGCCTTCGGGGTCGATGAGGAGCAGTTCTGGAAGGAAACGAACCAGCTTCCGGCGCTTTATGCCCGTAAAGGCATCCGCACGCCCAAGGACTCCGTCTACCTCAACCACCTCCTCAGCTATGTGAAGGCCGGCCTCATGAAGGGCCTGACCAACGCCCGCCTCCGGGAGCTCGGGGCGGAGATCGAGCTCTGCCCGGGCCTCCCGCAGTTCTTCCCGGCGCTCAAGGACCACGTCCGCGAACTCGGCCGGAAGCATAACGTCGAAGTCGTCCTCGAGCATTACGTCATCAGCACCGGCCTCGCCGAGATGATCCGCGGCACCTCGCTCGCGGCGCATTGCGACGGTATCTACGGCTGCGAATTCCTCGAGCACCCGCTCCCGCCGCATTTCACCAAACAGGACGAGCTCTCGCTGGACCTGCCGACCGAGATTACCCAGGTCGCCGCGATGGTCGACAACACCATCAAGACCCGCTTCCTCTTCGAGATCAACAAAGGCTCGAACAAGAACACCGATATCGACGTCAACGCCGTCGTGCATGCCGAGGATCGTCGTGTACCGTTCGAGAACATGATTTACGTCGCGGACGGACCGAGCGATGTCCCTGTCTTTTCGCTGCTGCGTAAGAATGGCGGCAAGGCTTTCGCGGTCTACGTGCCCGAGAGCGAGGCCGAGTTCGCCCAGAACGACGCGCTGCTCCAGGCTGGCCGCGTGCATGGTTACGGCCCGTGCGACTATTCCGCCGCTTCCTTCACGCCCAAGTGGATCCGCCACGCCCTCGCGGGCATGGTCGAACGCCTCGCGCAGGAACGCACACGCGCCCTCGCAGCCCGCGTCACGCGTCCGCCGCGCCATCTGCACACCGAGCCGGCACCTCCCAGCGCCACGGACGCCGCCTCACAGGGAACCCTCTTCGGCGAATAATCATGCCTGCACCCGCCCGCAAACGCTCCACCACGCTCGCCCGCCCGGCCAGCGAGAGTAAACCCATCGTCGCCGTCGTGCTCGCCCTTATTGGTGCGTTCTTGCTTGTCGCGATGCTGTTCCACGCTCCCGCGGACCAGAATCTCATCCCGGAATGGCTGGAGAAGACCTTCAGCCTGCCGGCCGAATCGAACGCGGCGACGGAGCATAATCCGTGCGGCGCCTTCGGTGCGACTGTCGCGGTCATCCTATTCAGCCTCTTCGGTTACGCCGGATTCTTCGTGCCGTTCTTCCTTTTCGCCGCAGCTTGGTTCGCGCTCAACCAGCGGGCCCACACGCTCTGGCCGGTCAAGGTCACGCTGATGGTGCTCTGCATCGTCCTCTTCGCCCCGATCCTCACCCTCTGGCTCGGCACTGCGATGGATGCCTCCGTCGCCTTCGATCCGCGCGGTCCGGGCGGCGTGCTCGGCAGTATGCTCTTCTCCACGGTCTTCCATCCGGTGCTCGGTGATTATGGAGCTTGGATTCTCGTCTTCCCTTACGGCTTCTGTCTCCTCGGTGCGCTGGCGGACGATCCGAAGGCCACGCTTGCTTCCTGGATCGCGGAAATCCGCGATGGCTTCGGTGCCTGGAACGCCGAGCGTAAGGCCGCCGCTGCGACCCTCGCGGAAGAGCAGCGTCGCCGCGCCACCATCGCAGCTGAGCTCCGCCGCAAGCAACAGGACGTCGTTGGAGCCGCTATCGCGGTGCCCCAGCCCAAGGAGGCCCCGAAGGCGGCCACGAAGGTTGCCCCGGTCGCCGTCGACCTCCCGCAAGAAGTTCCGGTGGAAACCGGCCCCGAACTCGTCCAGTCCGACAACGTCTCGATTTCTCCTGAGCTTGGGAGCAAGGACAAGAAGCCAGAGAAACCCAAGGCGGTCTCCGAAGAAAAGAGCGAAGAAGAAGTCGCAGCCAAGCCTACCCGCAAGCAGCCTGAGCCGCTCGGCCCTGATGCTGGCAAGGTGCTGGTTGTCCAGCCGGACAAGATTGAGAAGGCCCGCGCGAGCCAGGTTTTGAAGAAGCGCGGCGACTACGTCTTCCCCGAGATCAAGATGCTCAACGAGCCATCCGCCAACTCCCGGGCCGAGCCCGAGGACTTCCGGAAGCGTGCCGCCGATCTCATCGAGACCCTCAAGCAATTCAAAGTCGACTGCGTGCCCGTCGACCCCGTCAACGGCGTCGACGTCGGCATCCAGCAGGGGCCGTCAATCACGCGCTATGAGATTAAGCCCGCACCGGGCGTGCGCGTGGAGAAGATTGCCAATCTCTCAAATAATATCGCGATGAACCTCGAGGCCGAGGCCGTGCGTATCCTCGCGCCCGTGCCAGGCAAGGGCACCGTCGGCATCGAGATCCCGAACAAGAACCGCAAGGACGTGCTCTTGCGCGAGATCATCGAGTCTAAAGCCTGGGCAGAGGCCGCCATGGAGCTGCCTGTCGTGCTGGGCGTGGACAGCGTCACCAACAAGCCCGTCATCCAAGATCTCGCCAAGATGCCGCACGCGCTCATCGCCGGCGCCACCGGTCAGGGCAAGTCCGTCTGCATTAACGCGATCATCGTCTCGCTCCTCTATCGCTGTACGCCCCAGGACCTGCGCTTCATCATGGTCGACCCCAAGGTCGTCGAGTTGCAGATCTACAATAACCTGCCGCACCTGCTGATCCCGGTCGAGACCGACGCCAAGCGTGTGCCGGCGGCGCTCAAGTGGATCATTGCGGAGATGTCACAGCGTTACAAAATCTTCGCTAAGTGCGGCGTAAAGAATATCACCGGCTTCAACGCCAAATTCGCCAAGGAGGCGGGTCTCCCCAAGCAGGAGGAGTTGGCGCTCAGTCCTGACGAGTTAGCCGCCGCGGTAGCCGCGGCGGAAGAAGTGATTGACGACGGCGTGCGCGTCCAGAACGAGAAGCTGCCCTACATCGTTTGCATCATCGACGAGATGGCGGACCTCATGATGGTCGCGGCCAAGGACGTCGAGACGTCCGTCGCGCGTATCGCCCAGTTAGCTCGTGCGGCCGGTATTCACCTCGTGCTCGCCACGCAGCGTCCGTCAACGGATGTCATCACGGGCCTTATCAAGGCCAACTTGCCGACGCGTATCGGCTTCAAGGTCGCCTCGCAGATCGACTCGCGCACCATTCTGGATCGTGGCGGCGCCGAGACGCTTGTCGGCCGCGGCGATATGCTCTTCGTGCCTCCGGGCAGCGCCACGCTCAACCGCGTGCAGGGTGCGTTCGTCGGCGAGCAGGAAGTCGCCGCAATTGTCGAGTTCCTGGCGGAGAAGAACGGCAAGCCCGAGTTCGCCCAAGATGTCATCAAGGCTATCGAGGAGGGCGCCTCAGGCGGTATGGAGGGCGAAGAGGGGGAAGAAGGCGAAGATCCGCTCGTCGCGCAGAGCTGGGCCATCATCAAGGAAACTGGCCGCGCTTCGGTCTCGATGCTGCAGCGCCGCCTCAAGCTCGGCTACAACCGCGCCGCGCGCATCATGGATATCCTCCATGACAAGGGTTACGTCGGACCGGAGAATGGATCCAGCCCGCGCGAGATTCTCGTCGAGTGAACGGCGGGCGCTAGGCAGGTGCCATTTTCAGGTGGCAGGTGGCGGCCCCGGGTTACGGGTGGCAGGAATTGAAACGTCCGCCACCCGCCATACGTGGCCATCTTGGGTAGGGCGGCTATTGCCATGGCCGCCGTTCGCCGCGGCACGTGCGATTCACCGGGAAGGCTATTTCGTAGACCAATCTCCGTCCGCCCACGGACGTGATGGCAATCACGTCCCTACCCAAGGCAGAGAGGCAGAACTCAAAGGGAAACCGGAGACCGGATGATTAGTTGCGGTCATTTTCAGGTCACGGGTCTCGGCAGCCGGGTCCCAGGTTCAGGTGTTCGGGTT
>JBEEKW010000043.1:0-22528 GCA_041168485.1 Verrucomicrobiota bacterium | reverse complement strand
AAACCAATCAAGCCCTCGGCGTGGTCATCGCGACGCTCGAGAAGGGCGCCGGCTGGACCGTCCGCCGCTGATGACCATGGCCGAAGGTTTCGACATCGACCATCTCGCGAAGCTGGCCCGCCTCAGCCTCACGGCCGAGGAGAAAACGCTCTACTCGTCTCAACTCAACCAAATCCTGAGCCACTTCCAGGCGTTGGCGGATGCCGATCTGCCTGCGACGATCGACGATGCCCGTGTCGTTGACGAAGCCGCGCTCCGCTCCGACGAGCCGGGCCCGGTCCTCGGCGCCGACGCCGTCACCCGTATCGCTCCCGCCTCGCGCGATGGGCAGATTTCCGTCCCGCGCGTCGTGGACGACGAATCGTAAGCCATGGCCGACGCGCTCCATACGCTTTCCGCCGCCGAGCTCGGCCGCCGCCTCGCCGCCGGCACGCTCACGTCCCGCGTCCTTTGCGAAGCCCTCATCGCCCGCTATCAGGCGGTGAACGATAAGGTCGGCGCTTTTACCCACCTCGACCAGTCTGACGTGCTCGCTCAGGCCGACGCCTCTGACGCCCGCCGCAAGGCTGGGCAGGGCAGAGGCCCGCTCGAAGGCATCCCGGTCGCGATCAAGGATAACATCGCGGTGAAGGGCCAGCCACTCACTTGCTCGAGCAAGATGCTCGCGACGCTGGTCTCGCCATACGACTCCCACGTCGCCGAGCGCCTTCGTGCCGCCGGCGCGATTCTCTACGGTCGTCTGAATATGGATGAGTTCGCGATGGGTTCCTCCACGGAGAACTCCGCGATCCGTAAGACGTTCAATCCTTGGGACCTCGCTCGCATCCCGGGCGGTTCTTCCGGTGGCAGCGCTTCGGCCCTCGCGGCCGGCTTAGTCCCGCTCTCACTCGGTTCCGATACCGGTGGCTCGATTCGCCAACCCGCCTCGCACTGCGGCGTGGTCGGCCTGAAGCCCACTTACGGACTCATCTCCCGCTTCGGGCTCGTCGCCTTCGCTTCGTCGCTCGACCAGATCGGTCCGATGGCCCGCAGTATCGAAGACTGCGAACTTCTCCTCAACGCCCTGGCTTCGGCCGACGCGCGCGACATGACTTGCTTTGGTCCGTCCGACCGTGCGCTCACGCCGGCCGGTGAGGCCAAGAAACTCCGCATCGGCATCCCGAAGGGTTTCCTCGGCAAGGGCGTCGCCCCTGAGGTCGCCGCCGCGGTCAATGCCGCCGTCGAATTCTACCGCGCCCAGGGTTGCGCGATCTCCGAGGTCGAACTGCCTTCGGCCGACCTCGCAGTGCCGACCTATTACGTCGTCGCGACCGCCGAAGCTTCCTCGAATCTCGGCCGCTATGACGGCGTCCGCTACGGCCATCGCTCCGCCTCCGCCGGTACGCCGGTCGAGATGATGACGGCGAGTCGCTCTGAAGGCTTCGGTCCGGAAGTGAAACGTCGCATCCTGCTCGGCACGTTTGTGCTCAGCGCCGGTTACGCCGATGCGTATTACGTCCGCGCTCTCCGTGCTCGCGCCAAGATCCGCTCCGAATACCTCGCCGCCCTTGCCGGCGTCGACGTGCTGCTCACCCCGACCGTCCCGACGCCTGCCTTCAAGGTCGGCGAGAAGGCCTCGGATCCGCTACAGCTCTACCTCGAAGACATCTTTACGATTCCAGCCAATCTCGCCGGCCTCCCGGCACTCTCGGTGCCCTGTGGCAAGTCTGGCCACCTGCCGGTCGGCTTTCATCTCGTCGGTGCACCGCTCTCCGAAGCCAAACTCCTCGCCGCGGGCCGTCTCTTCGAGGCCGCCCACGGTTTCGCTCACCAGCAAGCCGCCCTATGAGCACCCCTGCTTCTGATTGGGAAGTCGTCATCGGCCTCGAGGTCCACGTCCAGCTGCACACCCGTGCTAAGGTGTTCGCGTCGTCCCCTTGGGGCTTCGGTAAGGAACCCAATGAGCAGGTCGACCCAGTCGTCCTTGGCCTCCCTGGAACATTGCCAGTGGTGAACCGCGAGGCGGTCGAGAAATCCATCCTCTTCGGGCTCGTCGTCGGAGCGTCGGTACCAGAGCACTGCTCCTGGGATCGTAAGAACTATTTCTACCCGGATAATCCGAAAAACTATCAGCTCACCCAGAAGGATTTCCCGGTCGTTGTCGGCGGCCAAGTCGAAATCGAGCTTCCGGGCGCCTCGCGCAATGTGATGGGCGAGCACAAGTTCATCCGTATCCATCACGCCCACCTCGAAGAAGACGTGGGTAAGCTCAGCCACGCGGGCAGCGGTTCGCTGGTCGACTACAACCGCGCCGGCGTGCCTCTCCTCGAGATCGTCACCGAGCCGGACCTTCGCTCCTCCGCCGAAGCCGAAGCCTTCCTGCGCTCGCTCGTTGCGATGCTCACTCAGGCTGGCGTGGCCGATTGCGACATGGAAAAGGGCCAACTGCGTTGTGACTGTAACGTGTCCATCCGCCGTCGGGGCGCCGAGAAACTCGGCACCCGTACCGAGACCAAGAATCTCAATTCCATTTCCAGCGTCCGTGATACGGTCATCTACGAGACCGCCCGTCAGATCCGTGAACTCGAAGCCGGCCGTTCGATTACGCAAGAGACCCGCGGTTGGAATGCCGAACTTGCCCGAGGTTACGTGCTGCGCGACAAGGAAGACGCCCACGACTACCGCTACTTTCCGGACCCGGATATCCCGACGTTGAAGATCTCCCGCGAGACCGTCAGGCGCCTCGCCCTGTTGGTCCCCGAAAACCTGTACGATCGCCAGCGTCGCTACATCGATAAGCTCGGGCTGCCTTACACCGCCGCTTCGGTGCTCGTGAACGACCGCGCGCTCGCCGAATGGTTCGAGCTCGCCGTGGCCGCCCATCCGACCAACCCGTCGGGTATTGCAAACCTCGTCGCCAACGACCTCCTCCGCGACCTTGCCGCTTCGGCCGGTGCTGCTGGTACTTTCGACGAAGCCGCTTCGGCCCCCGTCTCTTTGGCGTCCTGCCCCATCAAGCCCGCGCAGCTCGCCGGCCTCGTGAAGCTCACCGACGACGGCGTGATTTCCAAGCAGCAGGCGAAGGAAGTCTTCACCGAGATGTTCATGTCCGGTCAGGACGCCGCGGCGATCGTCGACGCGAAGGGCCTGCGCCAGAATAGCGACACGGGTGAACTCGAGAAGATCGTTCAGGAAGTCATCGCCGATCCGGCCGTGGCGAAGTCCATCGCCGAGTACCGTGCCGGCAACGAGAAGGCCATCAATGCGCTCAAAGGGCCAATCATGAAGCGTACGCAGGGCAAGGCTAACCCAGTCCTCATCGACCAGCTGCTCCGCAAGTTCCTCGCATGAGCGAATCTTCCGCTTCGCCGTTGACCGCCGGCATCAAGGCCCTCCGCGACATCGCCCTCCCGCTGGTAGTCATCATGTCCGCTGCGGCCGGCCTGGTCGTCGCCTATTACAACGTCCCGGAGGTCGCCACGGCTCTTAATCGTATCGGTGCTATCAACGCCGCCGATCCGATGGCCTTTGCCGCGATCTGCACGGCCATCACCTCTGGCCTGATTCCTTGGTGTTTCCGCATTGTCTTCCCTGAGTTGCGTCCGGCGCATCCCTTCCGCGACCTCCTTCATAGTATGGTCTGGTGGGCCTTGATGGGGATGCTGGTAAGTTACTTCTATTCGCTGCAAGCCGCGTGGTTCGGCGATGAGGTCAACCTCCGTACCGTATTACTCAAGGTCTTAGTCGATATGGCGGGCTTCACGATCTTCATCGGGGCGCCGTTCAACGCTATCTCCCATCTCTGGAAGGATTGCGGCTGGGATACCGCGCGCCTGCGTGCGGCGATGGGTCCGGGCTGGTATCGCCGCCTGGTTCTGCCGAACCTCCTGACCAATTACTTCGTCTGGCTGCCGGGCACGCTGATTTTCTACAGTATGCCCACCGACCTCCAGCTGGTCGTGGCCAACTGCATCGGTTGCTTCTGGGCCCTGATGTGCGCCCGCATCGCGGCCCATTCCGGCGTCCCGACGACGGATATCCACGCCTGAGCCTAAATCAGGCGGTGTCGGCAACCCTCGCTTGAATCCCTGCTTTGCTTCGGCGAACCTCCCCCCGTGCCCGATCTCTTCGGAGAAATTGAACCCGGCGTCGCCGAGGTGGTCCCGTTTGACGGCGGGGCCCGGGCTTACTCGTACTCGGTGCCGGCGGGCCTAAAGGATGTCCTGCAGGTCGGGCAGCTGGTTCGCGTGCCGCTTGGTGGTCGCACGAGCATCGGCGTGGTCTGGAAATATCCGGCTGAGGCGCCGCCTTCCGCGAAACTTCGTAGTGTGATCTCGCTTGAGCATGAGCAGCCGGTGATGACGCCGGACTGCTGCAAGCTGGCCGAATGGATGGCAGGCTACTACGGCTGCGGCCTGAACTCGGTGCTCGAGACCGTCTTGCCCGCCGCCATCCGCAAAGGCGTCCGCCCGGTGCTGCGTCGCCTGCTGACGCTCATCGCCCCGCCCGAAGCCGAAGTCCTCGCCAAGCTCCGCAAGAAGGCCCCACGCCAGGCGCAGGTCATCGATTACCTCTCCGGCCTAAAGGAGCCCGCCGACCGTTCCAAGATGGTCGACGGACTTGGCGTCGCCCAACAGGCCGTTGATGCGCTCATCAAGGCCGGCACGGTCAAGGAGGATACCAGCGTGCTCTGGCGCGTCGCCTATAACGACCCTTATGCCGAAGGGGAGACCATCGCCTCGGCTGGCCACACGCTGAATCCCGAGCAGGTCGCCGCGGTGGACTCCGTCACGAAGACGCTCGATTCAAAGGCCTTCAGAGCCCACCTGCTCCATGGCGTCACGGGCTCGGGTAAGACTGAGGTCTACGTGGCGCTGATCCGGAAGGTCGTGGCCGAAGGCGGATCAGCCATCTTCCTGGTCCCCGAAGTCGCGCTGACACCGCAGACGGTCGGTCGCCTCCGTTCTCGTCTCGCCGACCTTGGCGCCAAGGTAGTCGTCTGGCATAGCCACCTTTCCGCCGGCGAACGTTTCGATGCGTGGATGGCGATGTCGCTCGGGCAGGCGAGGGTGGTGGTCGGCGCCCGCTCCGCGGTCTTCGCCCCTCTGCCGAACCTGCGCCTCATCGTGGTCGACGAAGAGCACGAACCATCCTTCAAGCAAGGTGAGACGCCGATGTACCATGGCCGCGATGTTGCGGTGATGCGTGCCTCCGTCCTCGGCGCGGCCTGCGTGCTGGGTTCGGCCACACCTTCCTTGGAGACGTGGAGGAACGCGACGGCGGGCCGTTATGCCTTGGACGTGATGACCAAGCGCGTCGACGACCGCCCGATGCCGGCCTTCCGGATCGTAGACATGCGTCGCGAGGTCCTGCACTCGAAGGGCCAGCATATCCTCTCTCGCGAACTCACCGACGGTATCCGTGCCCGCCTCGAGCGCCGCGAGCAGACAATCCTATTCCTTAACCGTCGCGGCCATTCGCGATCCCTAGTCTGTCCGGATTGTGGTGAAGCCGTGCAGTGCAAGCGTTGCAGTGTCTCGCTGACGCTCCATCGCACCGACGACACCGCCCGCTGCCATCTGTGCAATCACCAGGAGCGCGCCCCGGTGCTCTGCCCGAGTTGCCGCTCCCCGAAGGTCCGCTGGAAGGGCTACGGCACCCAGAAGGTCGAGGAGACCATCGCCCAGCTCTTCCCCCGCGCCCGCGTGGCCCGCATCGACGCCGATACGATGGGCAAGAAGGACCTCTTCCGCAAAGTCCTCTCGGACTTCCGCGCGGGTAAATATGACATGCTCCTCGGCACGCAGATGATCGCCAAGGGCCTCGACTTCCCGCGGGTGACGTTGGTGGGCATCATCGACGCCGACCTTTCGTTGCAGCTGCCGGACTTCCGGGCTGCCGAGCGCACTTTTCAGCTGCTCACCCAGGTCGCCGGTCGCGCCGGCCGTGGCGACCTCGAGGGCGTGGTCGTTGTGCAAAGCTTCCAGCCCGCCTCGGATCCGATCCAGTTCGCCAAGCGGCTCGATTTCCATGGCTTTGCGGCCGCCGAGCTCGAGAAGCGCGCTGAATTCGGTTACCCGCCGGACCGCCATCTCGTCCGTCACGTCTTCCGTGGCCGTAATGCCGAGAAGGTGAACTTCGTCGCCGATGCGTGGGTCAAGGAACTCGAGCGTCTGCATCCGGGCCTTTGCGAGATCCGCGGCCCGGCCCCGTGTCCGTTCGAGAAGGTCCAGGACCAGCATCGCGTGCACATCTGGTATCTCGTCGCCGGCGTTAAGTCGCTCCTGTCGGCAATCTTACCGTTGCGCGCGAAGATCCTTGGCGACGACGAGGTCATCGACGTCATCGACGTCGACGCCCAGGATTGTGCGTGACGCCGCCGAAGGGCGGCGGAGGGTAGGGGCGTGGCTTTGCCGCGCCCTCCTATGCTGGAGTGCGCGATAAATCGCGCCCCTACCTCGTTTCGCCCTGCGGCGAAATCAGAACCACCGCTTACGCTTCATCCAGAGGATGATGCCCGTCGCGAGGGCGGCCATAGAGCCCAGCGCCAGGAAGTAGCCGTATTTCTCACCCCAGGCGGTATGGATTTCCGGCATGAAGTGGAAGTTCATGCCCCAGAGTCCTACCAAGAAAGTCAGCGGGATGAACACCGAGCTCATTACCGTCAGCACGCGGATGACTTCGTTGGTCTTTCGTTCCTGCTGGGTGTGGTGGTATTCCTGCAGATCCTGCAGGATCATGCGGGCGTGCTCGATGCGGTCGGCCGCGCGGATTGCATGGTCGTACAGGTCGCGCAGGTACATGTCCAAGGTCGTCGGCAGCAAGGGATGCTCGTAGTGTTCGAGTACGCTCACCATGTCCTTGAGCGGCTGGGCGAGGCGGCTGAGGCGCACGACGATACGCTTGAGGCGGTAGACCTCGTTGAGGTCCCAATCGTCGGTGCCCTTGAGGATCGAGTCTTCGAGCTCGGTCGTGGCGTCCTCGATCTCTTCGGTCTGGTAGAGCAGTCGGTCGACCAGTGTGTCGAGGAGCGAGTAGATTAGGTAACCGGCGTGCCACTTACGGATTCGGCGATGCGTTTCTCGACGGCTTCGAAGACCTTCTCGTCGTTTTCGTGGAAGGAGATGACCCAGTTCTGGGCGGCGACGATGGAGATCTGCTGGCCGCGTGGGGTGTCTTCCTCGACGCCGATGCGGACCGCGCGGGCGATGGCGAGGAGCTTGTCGCCGTGTTCTTCGAACTTCGGGCGGGAGGTGGCCGTCAGGATGTCTTCCTGGGCCAGCATCGGGATATCGAAGAACGCGCCGACGATGTGGACGATCTGGGGGTCGGTGATGCCGAGGACTTGAATCCACACCATCCCTGGCTTGCCGGCGTAGCGGCCGACGGAATCTAGGTCGGAGAACTCGTCTACCTTGCAGCTGTTCTCGTCGTAGGAGATGACCCGGAACTTGGTCGGGGCGGTGGACTCGAAGGGGGAGGCGGCCGGCAGTTGGCCGGGGGCGCGGCCGATTTCGGTGTCCTCGTAGGCGGCTTCGCCGGGCAGGGGGGCGGCATCGGCCTTGAGACCAAGACGAGAACGCAGGTCGTTCATGCGTCGTTCCAGGAAGGAACGGGCGCGGGCCACTTCTTGCTGACGCCTTTGCTGATGCCGGCTCATGCTGCCATCATCCGAAGCCCCGGGTCGATGTCAACGGGTTCGGCGGGGTCGTCACCCCTAAGTCACATTCGGACCCCGGGTCAGGCTTTTCGCTGCCCCTTGGCGTTACGGCGACCGTTCTTACCGATACCCAATGCCACCAACTTCCCTTGGTTCACCTTCTGGAAGAGGTTGTTGGAGTTGGTCACCCCGAGGCAGTAGAGCACCGCGGCCACGTCTTGAGCCTTATCCTTGTGCACGAGGCCGGCGTTCGCGAGCCAGGTTGCGAGGGCATGGTGGAAGTTGGGCGGGCTGATATCTAGATTCTCACCACCGTGGCGCAGCCAGAGCTCGGCCCGACCTTGCATCGTGCAGTTGCCGCGTTTCTCCTGACGTTCGTGGAGGTGGGCGAGAAGTTCGGAGAGGTTGTCGGGAAGCTTGGAGGATTCGGACATCTGAGGCGGAAGGTGATCAGGAAAAATGAAGGAGGATCGAGGGGCTGGCCCCGCAGGGAGGCGACATCGATGAGCCCTAGGAATAATAAAGCGACAGTTTGCTGGGAACACCTAATTACAATCTGACCTCTAATATTATAAAGTAATAGAAACCCCCAGCGGCGGGACTCTAAGGATAAAATCTCGGGTGGTGGTCGCGACAGGACTTGAACCTGTGACTTCAGCAATGTGAATGCTGCGCTCTAACCAACTGAGCTACGCGACCGTTACCCGAGAAAACATCATATCCCTGCGGGGAGGGAGTCGGGCAAGCCTGTTTTCAAGGAGTGGAACGCCTTCTCGGTGTGGTGGCTTGTCTTTGGTCAGGTTTGTCACAATCCTATCGAAAGATGGACACCACCACTGCAGTCGCCAGCCCGCGCGTCGCCGACGAGCGTCTGATCCGTCTGACGGCTCCGGCCGGGGGGAAGGTGCGCGCTTTGTCCACCCGCGAGGCCCAGGGCGGGTTCCTGCGGGTTTCAATCTCCGGTGGAGGTTGCAACGGGCTTTCTTATAAGATGCGTTTCGTGGGCGAGGCCAAGTCGGCCGATATCTTGGTCCGCTCCGCAGGCGTCGAGGTCTTGGTCGACCCGAAATCCGCCCTCTACCTCCGCGGGACGCAGTTGGATTATTCTGACAAGATGATCGGTGGTGGCTTCAAGTTCTCCAATCCCAACGCCAAGGCTAGCTGTTCCTGCGGGGAGAGTTTTTCTCTTTAGTCTGCGACTAAAGAGAGGGGTAGGGCTGGTGTTTTTGTCTCGAGGTAGGGGCAGCACCGCGTGCTGCCCTAGTTTGCTAATTCGGCCGCCGAACGGTGGCCGGAGGTAGGGGCACGGCTACGCCGTGCCCTCGGGTGCGACGTAGTCTCGCCCCTACCATGGCGTTCACCATGCGGCGAACGCGATTTCCTGCCTCTAGTCCGCCGGTATCTCGTCCTTGGCGCCGGCTTCGTAACGTTCGCACCAGGCTTTGGACCACGATGCGAAGTCCCCGGCGGCGATGTGGACGTGGGCCTGGGCCATGAGATCCTGCAGGAAGTGGATGTTGTGCAGCGCGAGCAACGTGCCGCCGAGCTGTTCGCCAGCGTGATGGAGGTGACGTAGGTAAGCGCGGGAGAAGTGGCGACAGGTGTAATTGTCCATGCCTTCCACGAGCGGACGGTGGTCATCGCGGTAACGCAGGTGTTTCACGCTGATCGGGCCGTCGGGCGTGAACGCGCCGCCGTGGCGACCGATGCGGGTCGGCATGGTGCAGTCGAACATGTCGGCGCCGAGCGCGACCATGCGGAGGAGCTGGGGCGGCGTGCCGACGCCCATGACGTAGCGGGGCTTATTCTTGGGCAGTAACGGCGCGACGAGGCCGACCTGATGGAGCATATGCTCCTCGGGCTCGCCGACGCTCACGCCGCCGATGGCGTGGCCGGGGAAATCGAGTCCGCCGAGTTCTTCGGCGCAGCGGATACGGAGGTCATCGTAGACCGAGCCCTGGTTGATACAGAAGAGATGACGACCCGAGGCGAGGAAGCCGCTGTCCTTGGCCAGCTGAAGCATCTCCTTGGCCCAGCGGATGGAGCGGTTCACCGCGACTTCGCACGCGGCGCGCTCGCAGGGGTAGGGTGGGCACTCGTCGAGCACCATGGCGATGTCGGACCCGAGCGCGTCTTGGATATCGAAGCAGTCCTTCACGTCGAGGAACAGCTTGTTGCCGTCGAGGTGGGAACTGAAATGGATACCTTCGTCGGTGATGGTGCGCAGCTTCGCCAACGAGAAGACCTGGAAGCCGCCGCTGTCGGTCAGGATCGGCTTATCCCAGTGCATGAACTTATGGAGACCGCCGGCGGCGCGAACGATCTCGCGACCCGGGCGGAGATTCAGGTGATAGGTGTTGCTGAGCAGAATCTGCGCGCCCGTCTCGGCGACCTGCTGGGGGGAGAGCCCCTTGACCGTGGCTTGGGTGCCGACCGGCATGAAAACCGGCGTGCGGATTTCCCCGTGGGGGGTCTTCAGTACGCCGAGGCGCGCGGCCGTCGTCGTATCAGTCTTAAGCAGGGTGAACATGTGTTGGGGACTAGGGTCGGGAGTATGGAGTTTAGGGCCGATGACAACACAAGCGGTAAGCGGTTGGCGGTAAGCGGTTAGTCACGCCGCAGAAGGGGGCAGGGGCGTGATTTATCGCGCCCTCCTAGGCTTAATCCAGCCGCTAAACGCTTGAACCAGATTGCGAGGGCTGAATAGAGAAAGGAACAGGGGAAATCGGCCCTGGCATCTTTTCAATTCAGTCCTCTATCCAGTCCTCCACTCAGCGATCCACGCAGTCCTCTTCGGCGGCATTTTCCCAACCGCTTACCGCTAACCGCCAACCGCTATCTACTACCGCGCGTTTCCGTTGAAGCTCAGCCTCATCCCTTTCGGGGCATCGGGACGAATCTTGCCATCTTCATAGACGCAGACGCCGTTGATGAACGTACGTTCGATGGTGCTGCCGAAGGTGTGGCCTTCGAGAGGCGACCAGCCGCACTGGTAGAGTAGGCCGGTCTTAGTCACGGTCTGCGGCTTCTTGAGATCCACGACGACGAGGTCGGCCCAGTAGCCTTCGCGGATGTAGCCGCGGTTTTCGACGCCGAAGAGCACCGCGGGCGCGTGGCACGCGCGTTCGACGGCGGTCTCGAGTGTGAAGACGCCTTGCGCGACCAGATCGAGCAGTACCTGGAGGGAGTGCTGCACGAGCGGCAGGCCGGACGGGGCTTTGAAGTAGGTTTGCGATTTCTCCTCCCAAGTATGCGGGGCGTGGTCGGTCGCGATGACGTCGATGACGCCGGCGGCCACGGCCGCGCGCACGGCGGTGCGGTCGGCGGATGACTTGATGGCCGGGTTACATTTGATCTGGTGGCCGAGGCGGGCGTAGTCCTCTTCGGCGAACCAGAGGTGGTGTACGCAGGCTTCGGCGGTCAGGCGTTTGCCCTTGAGCGGCGCCGCGCTGAACAGCGAGAGCTCCTTGGCGGTGGTGATGTGCAGGATGTGCAGGCGGGCGTCATGGCGCTTGGCGAGCTCGGCAGCCATGGACGAAGAGGTGTAGCAGGCTTCGGCATCGCGGATGCGCGGGTGTTCGCCGGCCGGGACGTCGTCGCCCCATTTGGCCTTGGCGGCGGCTTCGGCAATCTTGATGCGAGGGGTGTCCTCGCAGTGGGTCAGGATGATGGTGGGCGAGTAGCGGAAGACGGCTTCCAGTGTGGCGGGATTGTCGACGAGCATGTCGCCGGTCGAGGAGCCCATGAAGATCTTCAGGCCGCAGACCTTGCGAGGATCGATGGCCTTGATGGCTTCGAGGTTCGTGTTGGTCGTGCCAAAGAAGAAGGAATAGTTGGCGACCGAGGTGGCCGCGCCGATGGCGTATTTCTTCTCGAGCTCCTCGTGGGTCGTGGCTGAAGGGTACGTGTTCGGCATCTCCATGAACGACGTCACCCCGCCGGCCACGGCCGCGCGGGCTTCGCTGGCGATACAGGCCTTGTGCGTCAGGCCAGGCTCACGGAAATGCACCTGGTCGTCGATCAGGCCGGGCAGCAGGAGTTTGCCGGTCAGATCGTATTCCTGGTCGGCCTTCGTGCCGGCGGGGATGGTGCCGATACGCTCGATGCGACCAGCGCGGATGAGGACGTCGGCCCGGAGGCGACGGCCTTCGTTGATAATCTCGGCGTTGCGGAGGACGACGGTGGACATGGGCAGGCTCATTCAGCCCGAATCCCTGCCTACCGCAAACGGGAAACGACGGATCAGCCCGAGACCTTCACCATGTCCGAAAGGTCGGCCTTCTTGACGCCTTCCGGGTTGATGTTGACGGCGGAGACGCGGAACTGGGCACCTCGCTTGTGGTTGAACTTCAGGATGAAATTGGTGACTACCATCTTTTCCTCGGGGTAAAGCTCGGTCTTGCGGGCGACCATGGTGGTGACGAGTTCTTCGACCTGTTCGCCGGTGGCGCCAGGCAGCTTGGCGAGGGTGGCCTTGGCATCTTGGACCTTGGGTCCTCCTTCGATGGCCGCGTTCCAGATCAGGATGGCGACGTTCATGGCGCCCTTGGCGGCGGTGTGGTTGCCACCGGCCTGCTCGAGGATCGGCTGGGCGAAGGTGATGAGCTTGTCCGCAAAGCTGGGCTCGCGCGGGGTGGTGTCGACCGGGGCCGGCTCGGGACGGGTGAAGTCGCGCAGGATGTCGCGGGGCTTGTTGTTGCCGAAGGCACCGGTGGTCTTACGACGAGAATGGGGGGAGGCCATTGGAAAGGATGTCCCCCAAGGGAAGCCCGAGCGGTCCCTTCGGCAAGCCCTTTCCCCTTGGGCGTCCCTTGACACCCCGCCCGGGGTAGGCCAGCCTGCCTTTACCGCCACCAACCGTGTCCGATTACAGCGACGTCATCCGCGCCCATCGCCGCGACCACCTCACGAAGCCGAATTCGTTGCCGACGGGTGTTCACCGTTACTTCGAGAGCACGCTTCTGCCGCTGCCGATCGAGCAGGTCTTCGATTTCTTCTCCAAGGCCGAGAACCTCCAGGCGATTACCCCGCCTGAACTGAGTTTCCGCATCAAGACCCCTCTGCCGATCGTCATGCGTCAAGGCGCCCTGATCGATTATGATCTCAAGATGAGCGGTATCCCGTTCGGCTGGCGCACACGCATCACCCACTGGGAGCCACCTTACGCCTTCGCCGACGAACAGCTCAAGGGTCCGTATGCCGTCTGGTTCCACACGCACACCTTCGCCGATGAAGGCGGCAAAACGCGTATGGACGACGAGGTACTCTACAAACTTCCGCTCTGGCCGTTCGGTGAGGTCGCCTATCCGTTCGTAAAGAAGAAGGTGGAAGGCATCTTCCGTTACCGCCGCGCGAAGATTCGCGAGATCCTCGGTTGCTAGGCCCTTACTTAGCTTTGTCGGGTGGGGGCGGAGGCGGGCAGTCCGGAAGCATCGCGCGGGCTTCGAAGGATGCTAGATCGGTCCGTCGGCCGGCCCAGCCGATGCCGCGGATGAGCAGGCTCTTCACGTCGGGGCGGCTAAAGTTCACGTAAGTGTGTCCGGGGATGAAGACGAAGGCACGCTGCGCACCGGGCTTCTCATAGGTCCAAAGCTGCGTCTGCGCTTCGAAGCCATCGCCTTTCTTTTTGGGTGTAGGTGCCGTCGCGAGCGGGTGGATATCCTCGCGCAAGTCCATATCGTAGTAGATCTCGTCCTTCATGCCGAAGTCGGCGATGCCTTGCGTGATACCGTGCTGCTTGTCGACGAACTTGAGTTCCATCGGGCCTTCGCGCCACTTGGTCACCTTCTGGCGCCAGGAGCCGCCGACGAGGTCCTTGTAGAAGTCGGCCGAGGCGTCGTTCCCGGCGACGGCGCCGGCGTGGATCACCACGAAGCTACCGCCGCGCGTAGCGAATTTCTCGACGCGGATTTTTTCGTCCGGCTTGAAGTCACCGCCGGCTTGACGGTGGATGACGAGCACGTCGGTGCGCGCGAGTTCTTCATCAGAGGGGAAAGTCTGCACCCCCTTGGCGTCGGCGTCGCCGACGGAGACCTTCATGCCGGCGGCGTTAAGCAGGGGCCTCCAGTCGCGCGCGAACGACGGGTGGTCATGGTCGCCCGGTCCGTGGCTCTTGGGGCCGCAACGGAGGAAGACGCGGAGCGGAGCAGGGGCATCAGCCGCAAAGACTGAGACGATAGCCAGCAGGGGGAGGAGGCAGCGCATGGGGGAAGATTGAGTGCAAAGGTGCAAAAGTGCAAAGGTGCAAAGGAGGGGTAGGGGTAGGAAATGCCGCAACATATCCAGGTGGCGGGTGGCGGCCCCGGGTGGCGGGTTGCGGGTACTCATCCCGGGGTCTGCACCTGAACCCTAACACCTGAAGCCGATACCCGACGGCCGAGACCTGGGATCAGAAACTTTATCCCCTGCCACCCGAAATGATTTCCTCTTACCTTTGCACGTTTGCACAGGCGCCCAAGGCGCCGATTTGCACCTTTGCACCTGTGGCTTCCGGCCTCTCAACCCACCACTCCGACCAGTTGATCCAGCGACATAATAAAGACATCCGCCCCGGCCTTCACCTTGGCGCGGACGGCGTAACGGCCGAAGCCGATGACTTTATCGGCGTCACCCTTGACCTCGAGATCGCTGGCGCCGTCGCCGACCATGACGACGTGTGTAGCCTGGTGTTCGGCGCGGAGGCGGCGGGCGACGACGTTCTTGCCCTTGGATCGGCAGGTCGGGCAGGACTCGTCGAAGCCGGCGTAGGAGCCGTCGGCGTTGAAACGGAGGATGACCGCTTCGACGCGGTCGATGCCGAGATAAGCGGCGAGAGGGAGGATGGCCTGGGTGAAGCCGCCGCTGACGATGGCGACCTTCCAGCCGGCGGTGCGGAGCTGATCCAGTGTGGCCTTCGCGGTGGGTTCGACGGTGGCGATATACTTCGCGCCGATCGCTTCCAGTTCGGCCTTGGTCGGCTTGATGATGTCGAGACGCTTGGCGAAGATGGCTTCCATCGGCGTCCCGCCGTCCATGGCCGAGTTGGTCATGTCCTCGACGGCCTTGAAAGTCTCCGGCCCGCGCAGACGGCCGAGTTCGTCGATGCCCTCGATGGACGAGAGGGTCGAATCACAGTCGAGGAGTAGGAGCTTCGTAGCCACGGGGGACTACAAAGGCCGCCGCCGATAAGGTCAAGAAAGGGCGGTGGGTGAGAGTATGGAGTATCGAGTATGGAGTATCGGGGTGGATGTATGTCGCCGTTATCAAGCGAGAGGGTCGCAGGTTAGGGATTTGTTTCGGGTGGCGGGTGGCGGCTCCGGGTAGCAGGTGGCTGGGTTGTTTGTTCTCATCGATTCAGCCCTCGATTCAGTCCTCAATGCAGTCATCGACTCAGTCCTCCATTGGCCACACCGACCCTACCCAATGCAGGGTTGCCAGTGGGGCTGGGTCGCTCACGCTCCTCCCTATCATGGCCTGCACCCCTCCTGCCTCTGCTTCCGAAGTCTTTTGCCGCGCTGCCAAGTGCAACCGCCTGATCGGCCGCGTGCTCTTTGGTTTCGCGATTTTCCTGACGATCATTTTGGTGAATAGCGGTAAGGAGTTTATCTATAACTCCGCGCCGAACGCCGTCGTCGGACACCTGACGTCCGTCGTCGCCCAGCTTACCCTTCTTCTCTCCGTCCTATTCCTCGCCCGCCGTCGCTTCTCCGCCGCCCATCACGCGCAGGTGAAGTCGAACAATCTCACGGCCCTCGAGCTCCTCGCCGCGTCCGCGACTGACGAAGCCGCCAAGAAGGACATCCTCGCCCGCGCTGCCGACCTCGTCGCTGGTAAGCCAGGTTGCTGCAAGTAAGCAACCAACAGAAAGGGGCGTCCGCTTGATGCGTCCACCCCTTTTTCTTTGGCCTTGGTTTCGCTTATTCGAAACGCGCCTGGATGATTTCATCTTGGCGCTGGCATGCTCGCATCCAGGCATCGGCTAGGTTTTCACTGCTGGTCCAGCGGGCGCTGACCGGCACGGACTGCTCGTCACTATCCCAGCACCAGATCTGGCCTTTATCAGGAGGGTACTGGTAGGCGGTCACCGCATGCGACCACCCGTCGCCGCTCATGATCAGGACGCGAGCCTTGATGCCATTGCGGCGGAGGGCCTGGGCCATGATCACGGCCTCGGGGAGGCAGGCGTTGTCATAGTCGCCGATGACGTCATCGGCGGCGACGGGCGCCGGCGGGTTGGTCGCGCAGCCCGTCAGGGCTAGCAGCGATAAAGCCAGCAGGCATTCTGCGAGAACGAGGCACGTGGCGCAGTGCGCCGGGGCGCCTCGGTGGGGGCGGGTTTTGTCGGGGGTTGCGCAGGAAGATTCCGACAGGGGCCCTCCTGGACAAACAGCCGGCATCACCCGAAGGGATGAAGCGTTGTTCATGTATAGAATTATGTCTTACGCCCACACTGGGCAACCCCTCATCGCTCATTAGGTAATCATCCCTATGCCGCTAGGGCAGCACGCGGTGCTGCCCCTACCTCGATGCAAATCAGCATCCCTGACCGCCACCCGCTTACCGCCAGCCGCTTCCGCCTATTATTTCACTTCCGATCTCTCTTCTCCTGTTCGAGCGAGGCCTTGATGGAGTCGTTGAAGGCCTTGGTGCTTTCGGCTTCGGTCAGGGTGGCCGGTGGACGCTGCGTCAGGCCGTATGAGCCGCCTTCCCAGCGCAGGTTTCGGATCTTGGGGGCGAACCCGCGCGTCCAACCCTTCGGCGTGGTCATCTCCGCGGTCTTGAGTTCTGCCGGGATGTTCGGCGTGAAGCTGAGGTCGGTCAGGGTGCTCCAGTCGGCGAGCGTCGCCTTGGTCACGCCAATCGGACGCAGGTCCGACAGTTCGACTTCGACCGTCGCCCAGCCGTCCTTGACCTCGAGTTTCTTCACGGCGGCGTATTCCGCCTTCGGGCCAGCGGCGAAAGCGCCCCATTCATTGCTCATGCAACGCACGGCCAGCCAGCTGTCTTCGCGGGCGGCGATCTCGAAGCGGAGTTTGGCTCCGGCCGGTCCGCGCCACTTTGGGTCTTTGACCTTACGGGTAGTTATGCTCCAGAGAGCTGGGTGGTCCCAGCTGAGCTGATACCAATCGCCCCAAGCAGCGCTGTCTGCGCAGATCATCCGCTCGGGACTATCTGCCACTTCTGCGCCAGCCGCCTTGAGCTGGGCCGGCGTCGCCCAGGTCTCGCGTGAGCTGAAGTAATAGGTGTCCGAATTCGCCGTGCCCGGCGGGTTGGCGATCTTACGATATTCTTCCGGGGTCGGGTAGACGACGCTCGCGTAGGCGAAGAGCGGCTGCGTCGAATCCATGAGCGGGGCCTCGGCGACCCAGCGTCCGTCGACCTGCTTGGCCTCGACGCTCCGCCAGAAGCGCGTGAGTTCATGGATATCCTGGCTGACGTAGATTCGGACGGTATGATAGGACAGGGAGGGGTCGGGTGTGACGACGACCTTGGGGATGCGACCGAGTTCGAGCGCGATCTTGGGCGTGGTCGGGATGAGCCCAGTCTTACCCTTGAGGTGGGTCTCGAACCAAAGGTGCTGCGTCAGGGCGCTGGCGTGGGCGTGACGATGGTTGAAGTGCGGTGACATGCTCAGGCGTAGGAGCGCGTCGGGTACGTCGCGCCAGTTCCAGGCCATGTTGTCCATGTGCGCGTGGAAATCATTCGTCGGCGAGAACCAGAGCGTTGGTACGCTCAGTCGGGCGATGTAGGGATTCTCGGATGTCGTCGCTAATTCGAGCGGCGTGGCCTTGGAGCGTTGCCCGCCGGGCATCTCATCGAGCGTGGCCATCAGGTCGCCCGAGCCACCGCAGGACGGCACGGCTGCCTTCACGCGAGGGTCAATGCCGGTGAGATGGGTGGTTAGGCGACCGCCCATGGAGTGGCCATAGACGCCGAGGCGGGCCGGGTCGACCTCGGGTCGGCTTTGCAGGAAGGTGAGGCCGCGGCGGGCGGCAAGCGTGACGAGGAACCAGTTGTCGTTCCGGGGCGAATCTACGGCATCAAGCGTGAAGTCGTCGGGCGCGGTACCGCCGGCGAAGTGATTGACCTTATTGCGCTGCGGCGGATGGGTGGCGTCGAGCGCGCCCCAATCGGTGTTGAGGCCATCGTAGATCTTCCCGTCGGCCAGCGTCATCTTGTTGCCGCCCCAGTTGAGCGAGAGGCTCGCATAGCCGCGCTTTGCGTCGGTTACGACCGTTGCGAGATTGGCGGACTGTCCGCCGCCATGGATGTGCATCAGTCCAGGAAGGGCTTTCGCGCCTTTCGGAAAAGCGTAGAAAGCCGCGATGGTCACCGGCTGGCCTTTGAAGACGCCCACGCGATAGCGGATAATCTGGCAGACGATGCCGTCGACCTCCCACTCTTTGGTCACCTCCACTTCGAGGGGCTCCTTGCGCGGATCGAACCCCGCCCACAGTTCATCGAGGTTCTGCGGCACCTTGCCGTCCTTGAGCGGTGGCAAAGTCTCTGCGCTTACGAACGTGAGCATGACCAGCAGGGCTGTCAGACAAAGCAGCAGAGTTCTCATCGGGGTGAGGGCAGGATGGATACAGTTCAGGGGGAGACCAGCCACAAAGGGGAGGGACCGCGTCACGAAATGGCCTCCCCTCGGCTAGGAGGTTCGTCACTAGCCCCGCTGCTCCTGGGTGTAAATCCGAGCGCTAATGGGACTTTGAAGCAAAGATGCTCGATTCCAAAAACGACAGCCAAGGTTTGTGGTTATCTGACCGGGCAGCTAGGCTGAGGGCCATGAAGCTTCAGCCAGAACTGGCGGATCTCTTACGGCAGGCTTACTCGGGGGAGAAAGCCGCGGCCTTTGCCTATATCGGACACGCGCGTTCGTTGCGTGACCCCGAGGTGCGCCGGGCAGTCAAGCAGATCGAGGAGGACGAGTGGAATCATCGTCGCGAGGTCCTAGCGTTGATGCAGGAGTACGGTGTGCCGGTATCCCGCTGGTATGAATGCAAATACCATATCATCGGGCGGATTATCTCGGCGGCTTGCCATGTCATCGGCTGGTTCATGCCCCTCTACTTTGCCGGCCGACTCGAGAGCGGCAACGTCTGCGAGTATATCGTGATGAAAGACTATTTCAATGCCCTCGGGATCACCAAGCACGATGCCATCCTCTATGAAATGGCCGTCAAGGAACGCGAACATGAGGACTTTTTTCAGCTACAGGTGAAGGACAGTCGTCTGTTGCCGTTTTTCGAGAAGCTCTTCGGTTGGGGTGGCCGTCGGAGTTTTAATACCATCGATGCCAGGGATAAGAGTCCGGACATGGCGAAAGTCGACGCCAAGTCTTCGGGATGCCGTCGCTAGCGTGCTTACTTACGCACCCACCCGATCAGCTTACTGAACCAGCGGGTGGGCTTGGCGGCGTTGTCACGCCGCGCCTGGAGGAGCGCGAGAATCTCGGTCTTGCCGGCCAGCGTGGCGAAGTCGGCGGGGGTCGATCCGCCCTGGTCCGCCACGGGATCGGCGCCGGCTTCCAGGAGCAGGGTGGCGATATCGACGTAGCCCTTGAAGGCCACGCCGCCGAGGGGCGTCTGGCCCTTCGCATTGCGCAGGTCGACCGTGGCGCGCGCCTTGAGTAGCGTCGCGACCGTCTCGGCCTTGCCGTGATAGGCCGCCAGCATCAGCAGCGTGTTGCCCTTAGCATCCTGCGCATCCACCGCCAAGCCGTCCTTGAGCAGCAAGGCCAATCCGGCCGTATCCCCCTTGCGGGCGAGCTCAGCGGCTTCTTCAGGGAGAAGGGGGGAGGTCATGTTCAACCGAGCAACGCTCGCAGGCCGGCTTCGTCGAGGATGGCAACGCCGAGTTCCTGAGCCTTGGTTAGCTTCGAGCCGGCTTCTTCGCCGGCGACGACGTAGTGCGTGTTCTTGCTGACGCTGCCGGAGACCTTGCCACCGGCCTTCTCGATCAGGTCGCGCGCTTCGTCGCGTCCGAGCGTGGGCAGGGTGCCGGTGAGGACGAAGGTCTTGCCGGCGATGCCATCGACCGAACCTGCCGCGGCGGCCTCGACGAGGTTCAATCCGGCCGCGCGCATGGCCTTGACCCAGTCGCGGTGATTAGGGTCGCTGAAGAAGGAGAGGATCGACTCGGAGACCTCGATGCCGACGCCGGAGATGACGGACTCATACGAGACGCCGCCTTTTTTGCCGACCTTGGTGACGAGGAGGTCGCCAGGCTGCGCGGCTTCTAGCGCATCCATGGATTTAAAATGACGGGCGAGGTCCTTGGCGGTCTGCATGCCGACGTTCGGGATGCCGAGCGCGTGGATCGCGCGCCAGAGTTCGCGCTGCTTGGCCTGCTCGAGGCCGATCATCATGTTATCGACCGACTTATCCTTGAAGCCTTCGAGCATGCGCCATTGCGGCGGCGTGATGCGGAGGGCATCGACCGGAACGTCGACGAGTTTGCTATCGACGAGCTGCTCGGCCACGGCGTCGCCGAGGCCGTCGATGTCGAGGCACTGCTTGCTAGCGAAGTGGACGAGACGGCGAATCTTCATCTCGCGCGAAGGGGCGCGGAGCTTGTAGGCGGCTTCCTCTCCGTCGCGGGTCGCATCGAGGCCGAGTTCCTTGAGGCGGGCTTCGAAGTCGAACGGTACGGCGTCGGCGGGGCGTTTCTCGAGGACGACTCCGAGGACCTGTGGGATAATCTCACCGGCCTTTTGGATGCGGACGGTGTCGCCTTCGCGGATGTCTTTGCGGGCGATTTCGTCGGCGTTGTGCAGCGTCGCGCGGGCGACGGTCGAGCCGGCGAGCAGGACGGGGTCGAGTTCGGCGACGGGCGTGATGGCACCGGTGCGACCGACCTGCATGCTGATCTTGCGGAGGATGGTCTCGGCCTGGTCGGGCGGGAACTTGAACGCCACGGCCCAGTGCGGGAACTTGCTCGTCGTGCCGGCGCGGCGCTGGTCTTCGAGGCGGTTGACTTTCACCACGGCGCCGTCGGTCGGGAAGGGAAGGTCGCGGCGGAGGACGTCGAGCTGCTGGATGGCTTTCCAGGCGGCGTCCACGCCTTGCTGGACGTCGATGTCGTCACGGATGGGGAAGCCCCAGGCCTTCAGCTTGTTTTTAAAATCCTTGAGGGAGGCGAAAGCGGTGGCCGGTTCGCAGGCGCCGAGGCCGTAGCAGACGATACTGAGTCGTCGCTTACGGGCTTCCTCGCCGTCGAGGAGCTTGACCGTGCCGGCGGCGAGGTTACGCGGGTTGGCGTAAAGGGGTTCGCCTTCGGCTTCGCGGAGCTGATTGAGACGCTGGAACTCGGCGAGCGCCATGTAGATCTCGCCGCGGACCTCGAGGAGGTCGGGCGCACCTTTGAGCATGCGGGGGATTTCGCGGATGAGACTGACGTTGGCTGTGACATCGTCGCCCCGCGTGCCGTTGCCACGGGTGACTGCGCGGACGAACTGGCCTTTCTCGAAGGTGAGCGAGACCGCCACGCCGTCGACCTTGGGTTCGACGATGAATTCCAGGCCTGCACCGCCGAGGGCCTTGTATAGTCGGTCGCCGAAGGCGCGGAAGTCCGCTTCGTCGTAGGTGTTATCGAGCGACAGCATCGGGGCCTTGTGGTCGGCCTGCTGGAAACCCTCGGACTTGTCATCGCCGATGCCGAGGTCGGGCCCGGCGAGTTCCGGATGCTCGCGCTCCAAGTCGGCCAGCTGGTCGACGAGTTTGTCGTATTCAAAGTCCGAGATCTCCGGGGCGTGCTTCTTGCGATACAGCTCTTCGTGCTCGGCGATTTCGGCGCGGAGGCGGAGGATCTGATTGCGGGGGGATTCCGACATGGACGTCCACGGAGGATAAAGGGGGAGAGGAGGGGAGGGGAAGGTTTAGATACTGAGGGGCAGTCGTTTCAGGTGGCGGGTGGCAGCCTCGGGTGGCAGGTGGCGGGAGATGCATTTTCAAGTCTCAGGTCTCGGCCATCGGGTCTCAGGTTCGGTTGTTCGGGTTCGGGTGCAGGTCCAGGGATGAGCACCTGCAACCCGCCACCAGGGGCTGCCACCTGCCACCCGAAAATTATTCTAACCGCAAACCGCCAACCGCAAACCGCCAAAACCTGCCCCTTGCCCCTCAGCCCTTTTACCCTTATCCCTCATGTATGCCCCTCCCCCCTCTGCCTGCGAATCTCCGTGCTCGTCGTGATTTCCTCCGGCAGGTCGCCCTGGGTGCGGCGATGTTCGCGGTCCCGGGGGCTTTCGCCGAGGCCCTGACCCGCACGCCTAAGCAGACCGAAGGGCCGTTCTACCCCGACAAGCTGCCGCTCGATACCGACAACGACCTGATCATCCTGAACAATGGCGTCACGCCGGCGGTCGGGGAGATTGCCTGGCTGTCCGGGCGAATCCTCGACGAACACGGCGACCCCGTGCGTAATGCGTTGGTCGAGATCTGGCAGGCCGATAACAACGGTGCCTATATCCACACCAAGTCTGGTAACGCCGCCAAGCGGGATGGCAACTTCCAGGGCTTCGGCCGCTTCCTCACCGGATCCAACGGCGAGTATGTCTTCCGCACCATCAAACCGGTGCCTTATGGGCCGCGCGCGCCGCACATCCACCTCGCCGTCCGAATTAAAGGCAAGAAAGAGCTCATCACCCAGTGCTATATCAAGGGCCACGAGCGAAATGAGAGGGACGGTGTCTACAAGGGCATCAAGGATGCCAAGCAGCGCGAGAGCGTCTCGTTGGCGTTCGATTCACTTAAAGGTTCCAAGGCCGGCGAACTGTCCGCCCGCTGGGATGTCGTACTCGGGTTTACGCCAGAAGGGTGAAGCGGAGGGTAGGGGCAGCACCGCGTGCTGCCCTCGTGCAAAAGTGCAAATCGGCCTGCGGCCTGTGCAAAGGTGCAAACGTGGAGCCAG
>JBEEKW010000042.1:0-16597 GCA_041168485.1 Verrucomicrobiota bacterium | reverse complement strand
CCTTCTTCCTTCATGACCTGCTCGGCGAGTCGGTTGATACGTAAGACGACCGAGTTCTTATCCCCTAAGGCCGTGACCGGCTTGCTGGGTTCAGCGCGTCGGGCGGTTTGCGGGGTCGTGGCGATCCAGAACAGTTTGGCCCTCGGTGCGCCGGTTTTAAAGCCGCGCACAATGGCCCGCGTGGTGTCGATGATTTGCTGATCCGAAGCCTTTTCCGGCGTCCAAGAAAGCGAATGCAGGCCGTTGTTGAAGAAGATCAGGTCGAAGTCGGCGACGGAGGCCCCTTGCTTGATCAGCTCATCGACCTTCGGATTGATCCCGCCGACGAAGCCACTCCAGTGGTAAGCGTAGACCTTACCCTCAAGCATCGGCAGCAGCTGCCCGCGGTAGCCACCCGCGATCGAGTCTCCGTAGAAGAGCAGCTTCGGGCGCTTGCGGTCGACGATCGTGGGCGCATCGACCATCCAGCCCTTCCCGGCGATGCCACCGCGCGGCTCGGCGGTCACCTTTTCCTTAGGGGATTTATAAGTGTAGTCAGAGCCGAACACCTTCAGCGCCGTAATCTTCGCTGCGGGGAACGGCTTTTCTCGCGGGAAGAGCTTCTTGCCCACCCACATCGGTTCATCGTTCGGCAGCAGCAGCACGAAATACTGGCCGGTCGGGGCTTCGTTCAGATAATACGTCGGGCTACCCTTCCGGACCGCGACCGTGAAGGCATAAGGCGTGTTCGGCAGGAGCTTGAGGCGTTTATCGCCGATGTGCATGCCATTGATGATCGGACGGTGAGCCTGGATGGTCGGGAAATTGAGGAAAGTGAGCCCCAAACCGGTGTCCTCGCCATCCTTCTTCTGCTTGAGCAGCACATGCATCGTAGTGCCTTCGGTGAGTTCAGGAAAGGTGACCGTCACCTGGACGGTGAAGTTCTGCTGGTCAGGGAAAGCCGAGGGCGGGATGCCGAAGTAGTTTTCGCCGCCGACCGTCACGCTACCGTCCGCGTCGCGGACCGCGCCATGATTAAGGGCCTCGGGAATCTTATCCTTCGCCAGATCCCAGAGCGGCGCCTGCGCGGACAGCATCGCGGAGAAGCCGGCCAGAAGGAGGGCTGAAAGCAGTCGTTTCATACCGTTGATACAAAGCCCACGCCGCCCCCTGTCGAACCCAACCTGAAACCTGGAAAGAATGGCCTATGGACACATTTGCAGCCGGCGGTCACTCGCGCCCGCCGGCGGCGACGAATCGGGTCGCCGCCAATCGGCAGTGCGTCGGTAGCACATAAAGGTCACGCTCCATACCGCAGGCCTTGGCAGCCGAGCATAAGCGACGGAGCAGCTGGGTGGTTTCCGACGCTGCTCTCAGGGAATGGAATCCGAACAGCGCCGCTGGGCCGCGCGTCCAACCCGCGGTCAGTTCTCGCTCATCCCAGACCGCATCGCCACAGAGCAACACGAGCACCGGCCGACCGGCCAGTTGGGTCTGGAACAAGGCGCCGTAATGACCGAGGGCGTGACCGGGAAGATCGACCGCCGCCAGCGACCCGTCGCCGAAGACATCACGGCAACGACCGTCCAGTTCGGCGAGAAATGGCCAGCGCTCCACGGGTAAGGCCATGAGGGGCGCGGAATCCACGTCGCGAAGTCGCGCGGAGAATGGCTCGTCCGGCCGGCCGGGGAGATCTGCGGGAAATTGGCCGGCTAAGATACCCTTGAGCGGAGCCCATGCGGAAAGGGCTTCTTGCCGGACCGCCTCATGCGAAGAAAACGGCCGCCAGACCGTGGCCTCCGGAATATCGAGCAATCCACCCGTGTGATCCGCATGCCAATGCGAAAGTAGCAGCTGATCGACCTTACGGCCCGCGAGCCGTTCGCGCACGGAACTACCAGGTGGAATCGTGGCGGGCGTGGCCCAGCGATATATCGAGGCTAAGCGCGGCGCGGCGCAGTCATGGAACCGCGGGGCGTAACCGACATCGAAGAGCACGCTTCGTCCGGGCAGCTGGAGCAATCCGACATGGGCGCGATGTTCGGCCTTAGCCCAACCGGCCTGCAGGTGTGAGAAGAAGCCGCGGGCCTCGAAGGATCCGGTATTCCACCATTCAAAATCCCAACTGACGTCCAAGGCCTCGCGGCCGGGCGCGAGACTCATCGGGTGCCTCCTTTGGGCCGCATGATGGAAAGTTCGGGCAAGGTGCCATGCTGGGTGAACTCCGCCAAAGAGGCGAAGGCTTTCTCGACGGAAAGGAGCGGCGCGTAGCCGAGATCCCGACGAATGGCGTCGATGCAAAGCGTCCGGCTGCGGCAGAGGAGCTCGGCCGTATAAAGGCTGACGCGAGGCTCGACCCGCAGGGGCCGGCAGATGAAATCCCCCGCTCGGCCGATTCCCCTCAGCAGGCTGCCGGGGAGATGGAACGGCCGGAGTTCTTGACCAGCCGCCTGCCCGGCGAGCTGGATGAGCTCACCTAAGGGACGGTCATCCCCATCGGAGACGTTCCAGATGCCATCGCCCACGGAGGCGGGCGCCTCGGCGGCCAGCAGCACAGCATGGGCGAGATTCGATGCAGCGGTCATCGAGGCCAAAGCCCCGGGAGCTGGTAACGGAAATCTCCCGCCTAACCGACGGGCGACCTTCAAGATACGTGGAAGCACCCCGGAGTCGTAAGGCCCGTAGACACCCCGTGGCCGGATGATACGAATCGCCGGCCCTTGGCCTCGTCGCGCCCAGAGCATCGTCTCGCTTAACGCCTTCGAGTCCGCGTACGGGTGGATGCCCGGAGGCGTGGCCGGAACTCCGTCGGTCAGTCCGAGCTGATCGCGGCAAGCGAACAAGACCGAAGCGGAGGAAACGGAGACGAACGTGTGGGCCCCGCGTTCGCGCGCGTGGGCCCAGGCGTTCGCAGTCCGATCGACGTTCGCCGCGATATAATCCGCCCGCGAGCCGACCAGGTCGACTTTACCGGCGCAATCGATGACGACATCGAACGGCTCACCGAGGGGATGCCCTTCCAGGTGGAAGACCGGCAGACGGTCCGGCGAGACGCGGCGGGCCATCTCCATCACGAGCGCGGCCGCTTCTGGACTGCGACCCGTGAAAACCGTGTCGTATCCGGAAAGCAGCGAGCGCCAGACCACGTGCCGGCCGACGAAGCCGGTTCCGCCTCGCACCAGTATTTTCATGTTTTCGCGGACACGACGGTGAGCTCGGTGGCGCCGATGAGCAATCCGGCCCCCGTGCCCAAGACCAAGATACGGTCACCGTGCCGGAGTTGTCCTGAACGACAGAGGGAAGCCAGTCCCTCGGGAATCGAAGCTGAGACCTGGTTGCCGAACTCCTCGAAACGAACCGGCATGCGGTCAGGCGAGATTTTCAGCCTGCGGCGCATGAGTTCGATAGCCTCGCGGCTTGCCTGATGGGCGACAACCCAATCCGCGCAGGCAGGCTCGACGCCACCGAGGGAGACGAACCTTTCGATGAAACCGTCCATATGGCGTGAGGCGGCCTGGAACAGAGCCTTACCGCTCATGGAAAATTTTCCGTAGCCCTCGGCTCCAAACGGATCCTTCGTACCGCCACCACGGATCACGCAGGCCTCAGATGTCTCGGTGTGGCTCTCAATCAGCTGGGTCTTGATCGCCAAGAGCATCTCGCCCCTTTGCGGAATCCTATCCGGCACGACCCAGGCAGCGGCGGCCCCAGCCCCGAACAGCGCCGCCGAGTGCGGCTCAGACCAGTCCAAGGCCATCAGTGGATCTTCCGAACTGGCCACTAAGGCGGGGCAACCGGAGGCATCGACGCTCGGTCCGATCAACTGAAGCGCGGCGATGAAGGAGAGACAGCTGGCGTTGACGTCGAAGGACTGCACCGAAGGCGACAGCGCGAGACGAGCGTGCACCGTGGCGGCATTGGTCGGCATCGCCCGCCACGGCACGGCTTGGGCGCAGATCAGCCACCGGGCCGTGCGAACGAGTGCCGGATCTAGGCCGAGCCGAGAAATGGCATCGCAGATGAGTTTGATCTGCGAGATGCCGACGGGAGCGCGATGCCGGGTGTGACCGGCGCCGGCGGCGAGAGTGGCCTCGATCGTCCAGCCGGCGCGGGCAGCCAACTCAGGAATCGATTCAGGGACGGTCAGTTGCTGGGCGGCAACCTGTGCAATCATTGCCATGGGGTTATTGGGTGGGGTGAGGGGATGACAGAGCCAGTATCATAGCTCTTTTTGACCCGAAGGGGTTAATCGAAAAAACTGATACGTTTCATCGTCTAAAGGTGCACTTCGATTTCGGTATCCGGGAGTGCAGGCAAGGGTTCGCCCGCGAGCAGGCTTCGGATATGCGGGCCCAGCAAGTCCAGCGGGCTATGGAGCAGCTTGGCCGGCGGGGCACTGACTCCCGCCGCCTTGAATCGCTCCACGTTTGCCGTGGTCAATTCGAGGATCCGCTTATCCTGATTCAGGATGACACGGAACACGCGGCGGAGGATAATCTCCTTCAGGAAGCGCGGCAGCCAGTCTCGCCGAGACGCGATGCGGGCGTGGATATGAATCTGCCCGTTCTGCGAAGGAGTCAGCCACGCGCTGATGAGCAGGTTGATTCGTCCCTGTCTGTCCCGGTACTCAATCTCCGCCAAGCCTGGCATCCGAAATCGACCGTAACTCCAGCCGCGTTCTTTTTCGAATAAACGGGAGATCCAACCTGACTGCTGGCCTTCCTCCGTGTAACAAGCCTGGATGCCATCAGGCAAGGCTTCGACTTTGGCCCGAATCTTCTGGCGCTTGTGATCATTGCGAATCCAGCCGGCATGCACGAAGTGTGTATGGAATGCGTCGAGAAAATTCTCCGCGGCTTCTGGGAGCGAACAGCGGGCGGCATCGGTGATGAAAAAAACGTCGAGCGGGTTGGGGCCAGCCTGCGGGCTTGTCGGCTCCACCACGGGGAGCGGTCCTGCTCGGCTGACCCAGATAAGCCCTCCTTGTTCGCGGACATTCGCAGCCGGGAGCAACGGGCCGGACACACAAGCCGGCTGGGCACCCGGCACGCGCGTACAACGACCCATGCTATCAAATCGCCAACCATGGTAGGGACATTCCACTTCACCGTCGCGAACCGTCCCTTGGCTCAGTGGCGCCGACCGATGCGGACAGCGATCCGGGAGAGCGGCCGGCGCACCCTGTGCCGTACGGAAAAGCACCAAGGGCACGCCAAAAAGTGTCCGGGCCAGAGTCTGCGCTGGCTTGAGCTGCTCGGCGGTGGCAACGGGCCACCAGCCATCGTCGGATTCGTGTGTGGGATTCATACTTTTAAAGCTTTCATGACGGGGGCGGCAATTGTTCGCATGAGCAGACCCAGCAACCCCCAGATGATACGGTTCTTCCATGGCAAGTGTTTCACATAGACCATGCTGACCTCGATTTGCGGCTGGCCGCCGCGCAACCGCTTAAACTCGGGGGCGCCGGAACTAAAGTTCAGGACAATCCGGCGAGCGGCCGCCTCTTGCAAGCAGAGCTGCGTGAGTTGACGGTACAAGCCCAGTTTTATGGGGAGGGCCGTATCGTAGCCGACAATCGGGGCGCTGAGCGTGGCCTCGGTGGCGAACCAGCCCACGACCCCATCGATCCTCCCTTCAGGACTTTGCAGCACCTTTAACTGGAGCCACCCTTCCTGGTGCCCGCGTCGTAGCCATTCGGCTTTGTAATGGGGGTTCAGTTGACAATATTTCTCGAGGTAGAGCTGATTGTAAAGCTGCTCAAGTCTTACGAAATCTTCAGTTCGCAATTCGTCCCCCCGCCGCACCCGATAGCGACTGCGGGCTAACAGGGCTGCGTCCCTCTGCGTATTATGGTGAGTACGAAAAGCCGCCTCATCCCCCGCTCGCCCATCGAAGATATAAACCTGGCGGCTGGGAATCGAGACATAGCCGAGGGCCTTCAGCCGGGCGATAAGCGGCCCATTGCAATGTGAATTGAGAGAACGAAAAGCGAAAACGTGACGCGGATAAGTGGTGCGCATCAACTGCGTGATCTCAGGCAGGTCGTCGCCCTTCCATGCGGCCGGGTAGAGATTCGTGGAGAGTAGCCAATTGTTGATAAACACCACCCGGTCGGCCTGAATGGAACGGAACAGCGAAGTCACGGCACCCGCCAGCCATGAAAAAGGCAGCCTCAAACGCCTCATCTTCATCCGGTTCACCTCCTCTTGGGCATAGGCCCCATACGCGGCTAAAGGCGAAACGACGTAACAGTTACCTCCGTGGCTTTCGCCGTTATTGACGCTGACAGGAAACTGATGGGCACCCGAGTCCAGCAGAAGCAACCGGGTCTCGACGTTTCCGATAAGCGAGCGACCCTTCGACGCCCAACTCCGAACGTAGCGAGCAGCTGGCGAATCGCCTACGGCCGCTGACGCCTCTCCGAGCTCGGACGGATCAAGCAGCCTCATGGCTCCAGCGCCTCGAGCGGTTGCCCATCCCACTCAATGTCGGCCGTGGAGGCGGCCAAGAGGCCGCACCGGCGACTGATGGCGCGTACGCCGATTTCCGTAAGGCTGAGGACTTGGGCGGTGAGTGGGCCGTGGTCGCCGCCGCGGAGGATCACGTCCTTGGCCCGGGCGAAATCCCTCCAGAATTCGGCCTTCCACGCTTGGCGCGGGGCCGCGAACAGGAGCACGGCGAGAGCCACCATCCTCGTCCCGGGGGCGGGGGTCAGCACAGGCTCGGCGGATTCCGACCCTAGGCTGGCAATCAAGGCCTCGGCCTGTCCCTCGAAGAAATGCACGCCGCTGGTCGCCCGGGGATTACACTCCAAGACATGGAATTTCCCGGCGGTATCCTCGATGAAGTCAAAGCCGACCTGTCCGGTGTATCCCGTTGTTTTTCCGAAATGCTCGACCATGGCCCGGACCGGCGCCGGATCCGTGGGCTCAAAATAAATCCCCGCTCCTTTACCAGCCCGGTACCGTGAATAGTAACAAGCGTGGGCACGGAGCTGACCTCCCACCAGGATACTGAAGCTGCTATGTTCCTTCCCCGCGATGAAGCGTTGGGCGACCCATGGCCTACCCGGCTCGGGTGCGACGCGGGAAAGGGCTCGAGCCGTTGGTCGGATCAGCGTCTGCGATGCGAACCGCGAATAGGCGGGCTTGAATACCCATTCATCGGAATTTTTACCGTAGGCTAGCAGCGCCGCCGGCGACTCCAACAAGCGGGTTTCAGGCGCGACGACTGGCCAATCCTTGGTCAGCGTCGGAAAGCGCCCTTTGTGATGGAGCTCGTTCAGCAGGGAGAAATCGCTCGTGAATACACGGCACACTTTGCGGAGCTTATCCAAGCCATGCGCCAGATAGAAAACCTCCTCACAAGTCGGCAGCACCAAGTCGATCTTCTCCGCCTGGATTGCCTTCAGGAGGGCCTTAATCCAGGCGTTCACATCACGACGCGGCTCGGGAAGGCGTAAGAACGAATGCGTAGATTGGCTCGATCTGGCCAAGGGCCAAGAAAGTGAATCCGCGACCGTGACGTGCCAACCGGCGCCAGCGAAGGCACGGGCCCACTCGAGGCAGGCGGGCGCTCGTGCGCCCAAAATCATCACCTTCTTCAAAAGATTAGGCGCGGCAGCGCTTTATGCGAAAACGGTGCCATGGGGTAAGTTGATACGGCGGAAAGGTCGAAGAGCCAATGTTTTACTCATCGTGATAATAGCAGTTTTCGCTACCGGGCGTTAATCGAAAAACCTGATGGCGGGTATCGGGCATGCCCGACCGCAAGCCGGCTGGGGCCTGAACGCTCGCCGGCTCGGCGCCCGGGCACAAAAAAGGCGCCGGGGTGCGGCGCCTGATTCGTCGATGAGCCAGGTGGGCTTATTCGAAGTCGTAGATTTTGACGGAATCCCAGTAGGCCTTGCAGTCAGCGATGAAGGCCTGGTGGATCGGGTCGATCTGGTAGGCGTCATGGTCGGCATGGTTCTTGAAGACGAAGAACTCGGCGAAGTCGTAGGAGGTGTCGATGATCGGGCGGACGGCGTGGGCGCTCGGGATGCCGACGTAGCCGCTATGAATGGACTTGATGGCGAGCAGGCCGCGGAGCTTGGTCTCGAATTCCGCGCGCTGGGCAGAAGTGATGTCCTTTTTCAGGTAGAAGAAGACGATGTGGTGGAACATAGGACGGCAAGGTTTGGCCAAGTCCCGACCGAAGGAAACAGCAAAGTGCGCGGCTTAAAGGCGTCCTTGCCTCAGGACGACCCCGAGACACGCTGGCGCCCTCGCATGCAGTCCCTTGTTCCTCTCTTTCCGGAAGTCACGCCCGCCCAGTGGGAACAGCTGACCGCCATGGCCGCGCTCCATCGCGAGTGGAACGAGAAGATCAACCTGGTCTCGCGCAAGGACATCGAGAACCTTGAGCGCCACCACTACGCCCCGTGCATCGCCGCGGTGAAGTTCCTCAAACTCATGGACGGCTGTCGCGTCATGGACGTGGGTACCGGCGGCGGCTTCCCCGGCCTCATCCTCGCCGTCCTCTACCCCAAGGCCCGCTTCACGCTCGTCGACTCCGTCGGTAAGAAGATCACCGTCGTCACGGACATCGCCGAGCGCCTCGGCCTCAAGAACGTCGACGTCAAGAACGCCCGCGCCGAGACGATGAACCACGAGCACGACTTCGTCACCGGCCGCGCCGTGGCCGACCTCCGCACGTTTGTCCACAACACCCGCCAGCTCCTGTGCAAGGGCGCCAAGCATTCCCTGCCCAACGGCATCCTCTACTGGCAGGGCGGCGACCCCGCGGTCGAGGCGGAGCTTTCCTTTTTGAACCCGGTGTTCAGCTGCGAGCTGCGCCCCCTGCTCTGGAACGACGAGAAATTTGAAGGTAAGCGAATTGTGCTCTACCGCAGCCAGGACCTCCTGCGCTGCAAGAAGCCCGACCTGCCGGGGATGACACAATAGTCCCGCCCTGTGCCTTGACCCGTGGACGGCAACCCGCACGGTAAAGGCGATGTCCCGTCAGAGACTCCCACTCAACCCGGCCGGCGAGCGCCTTGAGGCCCTCCTGCGCCAACGCATCGTCTACCTCGACGGCGCGATGGGCACCATGATCCAGCAGCTTAAACTGCAGGAAGCCGACTACCGCGGCGACCGTTTCAAGGACCACCCGGGCCAGCTCAAGGGCAACAACGACCTCCTGGTCATCACTAAGCCGGCCGTCGTCCGGGACATCCACCGCTCCTACCTCGACGCCGGCGCGGACATCCTCGAGACGAACACCTTTAACGGCACCTCTATCGCGATGGAAGACTACGCGATGACGCACCTCGTCCGCGAGTTGAACACCGCTGCGGTCAAGGTCGCTCGTGAAGCCGTCGATGCCTTCAAGGCCGCCAATCCCGGCAAGGACGCCTTCGTCGCCGGTGCCATCGGGCCGACGAACAAGACGCTGTCGATGTCCCGCGATGTCAATGATTCCGCCAAGCGCGACGTGACGTTCGTTCAGGTGCGCGATTCCTACCGCGAACAGGTCGACGCCCTGATCGACGCCGGCGCGGACCTGCTCCTTTGTGAGACGGTCTTCGACACGCTCGTCCTCAAGGCCGCCCTCTTCGCCATCGACGAGGCCTTCGAGGCCCGCGGCTTCCGGATTCCGCTGATGATCTCGGGCACGATCACCGATGCCTCCGGCCGCACGCTCACCGGTCAGACGACCGAAGCCTTCTGGAATTCCGTCCGCCACGCCCAGCCGCTCAGCGTCGGCATGAACTGCGCCCTCGGCGGCGAGCAGATGCGCCCGCACATCGCCGAACTCGCGAAGAAGGCCGATCTCTTCGTCTCCTGCTACCCCAACGCCGGCCTGCCCAACCCGCTCTCGCCGACGGGCTTCCCCGAAGGCCCGGAAGACACCGCGGCCATCCTCGAGACCTTCGCCCGCGACGGCCTGGTCAATGTCCTCGGCGGCTGCTGCGGCACCACGCCCGCCCACATCGCCGCGATTCGCCGTCGCACCGAGAAATATCCGGCGCGCCCGCTTGGTGCTATCCCGCCCGCCCTCCAGCTAGCCGGCCTCGAGCCGCTCAACCTCTTCGGTGGAGCCGGTGATTTCGTGAACGTCGGTGAGCGCACCAACGTCGCCGGGTCGAAGATCTTCAAGGGGCATATCGAGAAGGGCGACTATCGTTCCGCCCTACGCGTCGCCAAGCAGCAGATCGAGGCTGGCGCCACGATCATCGACATCAACTTCGACGCGGGTCTGCTCGACGGCGCCGCGGCGATGACGAAGTTCCTGAACATGGCGGCGACCGAGCCGGATATCGCCCGGGTACCGTTCATGATCGATTCGTCGAACTTTGACATCATCGAGGCCGGCCTGCGCTGCGTGCAGGGCAAGGCCATCGTGAACTCGATCTCGCTCAAGGAAGGCGAGGCCGAGTTCGTCCGCCGCGCCCGCCTCTGTCGCCGTTACGGTGCGGCGATGATCGTCATGGCCTTCGACGAGAAGGGCCAGGCCGCTACTCTCGCGGATAAGATCCGCATCTGCGTCCGTGCCTACGGCATTCTAACCCAGGAGGCTGGCGTGGACCCGCAGGACATCATCTTCGACGCCAACATCCTCACCGTCGGCACGGGCATGGCGGAGCATGACCGCTACGCCCTCGATTTCATCGAAGCCGTCACGGAGATCAAACGCCTCTGCCCCGGCGTCCGTACCTCGGGCGGCCTGTCCAACGTCTCGTTCGCCTTCGCGGGAAACAACAAGGTCCGCGAGGCCATCCACTCGGTCTTCCTCTACCACGCCATCAAGGCGGGGCTCGACATGGCGATCGTCAACGCCGGGATGCTCGAGGTCTACACCGAGATCGACCCGGAGCTGCGCGACCTCGTCGAGGACCTAGTGCTTTGCCGCCGCGCCGACGCCACCGACCGCCTTCTCGAGGCCGCACCGCGTTTTGCCGGCACCCGGACCGAAGTCGACGCTTCTAAGAAGAACGCCTGGCGCGAACTCGACGTCGACGCGCGCCTCGCACATGCGCTGGTGAAGGGCCTCGACGACCATGTCGTCGCCGACACCGAGGAGGCCCGTGTCAAGCTGGGGCGTCCGCTGCTCGTCATCGAAGGCCCGCTGATGGAAGGCATGCGCGTCGTCGGCAAGCTCTTCGGCGAAGGCAAGATGTTCCTCCCCCAAGTGGTGAAGTCGGCCAAGGTCATGAAGACCGCGGTCGCGCACCTCGAACCGTTCATGGCCGCCGAGAAGGTCGGCGGCTCCACTCAGGGCTCGTTCCTCATCGCGACCGTCCGCGGCGACGTCCACGACATCGGCAAGAACATCGTCGGCGTCGTTCTCGCCTGCAATAACTACGCCGTCACCGATCTCGGCGTGATGACGCCGTCGGAGCGGATCGTATCCGAGGCGCTGCGCCTCAAGCCTGACTTCATCGGCCTCTCCGGCCTGATCACCCCGTCCCTCGACGAGATGATCAACGTCGCCCAGGAGCTCAAGCGCGCCGGCATCAGCACGCCGCTGCTCATCGGCGGCGCCACGACTTCCAAGGAACACACGGCGATCAAGCTCGCCCAACATTATGACGGTCCGATGGTCCACGTCGGCGACGCCTCGCTGGTCACGACGGTCTGCAGCGATTTGCTCAACCCAGCCAAGCGGGGTGGCGTCGTCGGGGACCTCAAGGTCGAACAGGCCGAGATGCGCGAAGCCTACGAAAAGCAGCAGCCTGCCGAGGTCATCCCGCTGGCCGAGGCTCGTAAGCGCCCGCTCGTCACCACCGCACCAGTGCAGCCCGTGCCGCGTAAGACCGGCGTGACGCTCTTCGAACGTATCGATCCCGCCGCAGTGGCCGAGATTATCGATTGGACGCCCTTCTTCGTAACCTGGTCGCTCAAGGGTTCGTTCCCGCAGATCTTTAAGTCAGCCAAGTATGGCAGCGAAGCCCGCAAGCTCTTCGACGATGCCCGCCGCGAACTCGACGACCTCATCCGCGGCAACCGCATGCACCTCCGCGGCGTCGTCGGCCTCTGGCCCGCCCGCCGCGTGGACGATGATGTCGAGGTCTATGCCGACGAAGCTCAGGCCAAGCAGATTGGCCGCTTCCACTTCCTCCGTGACCAGCGGCCGCGACCGAAGGTCACCACGTGCCGGTCGCTCGCGGACCTCGTCTCGACCGAGAAGGGAGACCACCTTGGCGCCTTCGCCGTGACCGCCGGTCAGGAGATTGAAGACTACGCCGCTTCCTTCAAGGCGAGGGACCCCTTCCGCCAGATTCTCATCCAGGCCCTCGCCGACCGCCTCGCGGAAGGCTGCGCCGAATGGCTGCACCTCGAGGTCCGCAAGGAGCTCTGGGGCTATGCACCGAACGAAGCCCTCACTGTCGAAGAACTCGTCGATGAGAAATACGCCGGCCGTCGTCCCGCCGCCGGTTATCCTGCCTGCCCCGAGCACACCGAGAAGGCCGAGCTCTGGCGCCTGCTGAACGCGGATCGCCTCGGCTGCACCCTGACCGAATCGTACGCAATGAATCCGGCCGCCTCGGTATCGGGCCTCTATTTTGGTAATCCGCAGTCGATCTACTTCGACGTCGATAATATCGGCCGCGACCAGGTCGAGGATTACGCCAAGCGCAAGGGCTGGACCATCGAGCAAGCCGAGAAGTGGCTGCGCCCGGTGCTCGGCTACAAGACCTGACCATGGAAGCGCGTGAACGGGAGAAGCTCGTTGCGATCGTAGGAGCGGAAGATGCCGCCGCGGTCGAACGCTTCCTTGGCGAATGCGCTTTATGCACATTGGTCGAAGCCGCCGACGGCGTCGACAGCGACTGGCCTGAGTGGGCGCGCGCGGCGGCCGTGCTGCAGCGCTGGCTCGAAGCCGCCGGACGCGACGCCGACGCCGAACGCAAACTCGGCTACCTGCATTGCACCGTCGACGCGCAGAAGGTCGTACCGACCGCGATTCGCCCCGCCCTGCCTCAGGCCGTGGCGCGGATGTTGAAAGATCACGGCTTCGCGGAGTGAGGCGTCCTTAAAAGGTAAGGCCGAGCATCCCTGCTCGGCCGCGGCCGGCCAAGGATGGCCAGCCCAACCCGAGACAGACTAGGGCAGCACGCGGTGCTGCCCCTACCCTCGATACAGCTATGTCGAGACGCGGCCCCGACCCTACCCTACCCTAGGCCTCGCATCGATTCAGCCCTCGATTCAGTCATCGATACTGCACTCGACGCAGTCCTCTATCTTCCCTTCGCCACTTCGGCGCGGGCTTTGGCGAGGACGTCGGCGAGTTTCACTTCAGCTCCGCCTTGGCGCTTACTCTCATCGGCGGCTTCCATGAAGGTATAAAGTTCGAGCGTCTCTTCGGCGGAGACCTGCGCCTTGCCTGTGCGGAACATCTTTACGACGGACTCGAGCAGGACTTCATAGCCGTCGAACTTGCCGATATCGGCTTCGCCTTTGTCACCGATGGCCTTGCCGCCGTAGGGTCCGCCCTTGGCCTTACGATCCGCTTCGCGATAGATGCCCACGCGTCCGTCGCCCCAGTTGCCAGTGACTTGGATTAAACCCGCAGCGGACTTATCGCGCTTCACGGAGATGCAGCCCGTGCCCATGACGGTATAGAGACTTTCGCAGCCGTGGACGCCATACCAGTAGAGATCAGGGTGATGCGGCTCGAGGCTGGCTGGGCTGGTCGTGGTAGCCGTCTTGACCTTACCAATGGAGCCTTGGGCGACCGCTTGGGTGCTCGCGGCAAAGCGGAGGGACGAAGAGCAGAAATAAACCACGCCGGCTTTCTTGGCGGCATCCTGGATTCGGATGACATCGGCGAGCGAGCCAGCAATCGGCTTATCGATATAGACCGTCTTACCAGCCTTCAGCACTGGCAGGATCTGCTCGAGGTGCACGCGGCCGTCGTTGGACTCGAGCATGACGAAGTCGACCTGCGCGCAAAGCTTCTCGATTGAATCGACGATCTCGACGCCCATACCCTTGAGGCTCGCGGTGTATTCCGGGACGCGCGAAGTGCTCCCCGGGATATCCTTGCTGCCTTGGGCGAACGCATGCGTCACGCGGAAGCCAGAATACTTTGCGGCATCAGCAGGATTCTTCGGACCCTTGTTAAAGACCGTCGTGAACGCCACCACGTGTCCGGTGTCGAGGCCGATGATACCGACCTTCTTTGGGGCTTCTTCGGCGAAGAGCGTGGAAACGAAGACGGACGCGATGGCGACCATGCGGGCAAGACTGGGGAGGGTCATCCCCTTTTTTAAATCAGCGGCCCCGCGCTTACAAGCACCCGAGATATCGGTTAATGCTGACCTTCGAGCAATTGCCAGACTCGCCAGGCCATTAGCACCCCCAACGCCAGCCACAGCACGCCGAGCACGCGATCGACGAGGCGAATCGTCGCCGCGTCCTTCAGTCGAACGCGTAAGCGGTCACCAATGAAGGCGTAGAAGCTCATCACGGAGATTTCGGAGCCCAAGGTGCAGAGCAGGAAGACGCCCGTCGTCGACCAAGCGAAAGCATCGGTGGGCACGTTCGCCGCCTGGATGATGATGAGGAAGAATGGGATTGTCTTCGGGTTCGAGAAATTGACCCACGTGCCGCGGAGGAATAGCCCGAGGGCGCCGCCCTCCAGACCGGCAGATTCCGGTAGGCTTGAGCGCGGGCGCGCGAGATGGGTGAACGCGAGATAGAGGAAGTAAGCCAGCCCGGAGATGGCGATGGCCGTCATCGCATAAGGCACATGCTGCGTGAGCCAGTGCGTACCGAAAAGCGCCAGGAATAAATGAGGCGTCTCGCCGACCGCGAGTCCGAGCGTATGCCAGAAGGCGCGACGCTTACCGTAACGGAGGGACGTCTCGATCGTCGACAGCGCCGCCGGCCCGGGCGAGAGGCTCGCGGTCAGGCAGGAGGCGATGAGCAGGCCGACGTTCATCCGCGCTTAGCGGAGGGACTGCTTCCAGCGCGCGATCTCGCGGGCGACGGCCTTGGGGCCGGGCATGCCCGTGTTCTCACGCGCGGCGAAGCCACGCTGCAGGCTGAAGACTTCGCGCCAGCCCTTCGTGAAGGCCTTATCGGCGGTCAACGCAGCGACGTCGGAAAGTTTGTCGAGTGGCACGCCGGACTTTTCGGCAAGCGCGACGAGACGACCGACCGCATGGTGGGCGTGACGGAAAGGCATACCCTTACGGACGAGCCAATCAGCGAGGTCGGTGGCGAGGAGCGCGGGGTCGGAAGCGGCAGCGAGGCAGCGGGCCTTGTGGAACTTCGTACCGGCGAGCGTGGCGTCGGCCACGGCAACGGACAGGATGAGCTGGTCAGCGGCGTCGAAGAGCGGCGGCTTATCATCCTGCAGGTCGCGGTTATACGTGAGCGGTAGCCCTTTCGTGAGCGTGAGCAGGTGCGTGAGCGAAGCCTGGAAACGCGCGGCCTTGCCCCGGAGGAGCTCCATCGAATCTGGGTTACGCTTCTGCGGCATCAGCGACGAACCCGTCGAAAATTCGTCGGGCATGCGCGCGAAACCGAACTCGGCCGAGGACCAGAGGACCATGTCCTCGGCGAGGCGGGAGAGGTGGACGCCACAGAGGGCGGCGGCGAAGCAGAACTCCGTGGCCGGATCGCGGTCGGCGACGGCGTCCATGGAATTGCGGGTGACTTGCGGGCGGCCCTTGGCGTCGACGAAGCCGAGGAGCTTCGCCGTGACCTCGCGGCGGATTGGAAGAGTCGTGCCGGCGATAGCGCCAGAGCCTAGCGGGCACCAGTTGGCGGAGGCCTTGGCGGCGGCGAGGCGCGTGCGGTCACGACCGAACATCTCGGCGTAGGCGAGCAGGTGATGGGCGACGGAGACCGGCTGGGCGCGTTGCAGGTGCGTGTAGCCTGGCAGGATCACGTCGGCGTTAGCCGCAGCGAGCTTTACCAAAGTCTTGAGCAGGGAGACGAGGGCTTCATCGGCGGCGTCGCACTGGTCCTTGATCCAGAGGCGCACATCGGTGGCGACCTGATCGTTACGCGAGCGGGCCGTGTGCAGCTTGGCGGCGGCCGGGACGCGCTGCGTGAGCGCGCTCTCGATATTCATGTGCACGTCCTCGAGGTCGCGGCTCCACTTAAATTTGCCGGCCGCGATCTCCTGGGCGATGGCGTCGAGGCCACGCAGGATGGCGTCACGCTCCTTCTTGGTCAGGATACCCGCCTGGGCGAGCATCGTGGCATGAGCCTTCGAGCCGCGGATATCCTGGGCCCAGAGACGATGGTCGAACGAGACTGACTCGCCGAAACGCAGCATCAATTCGGCTGGGCCGGCGCTAAACCGGCCGCCCCAGGTGGCCTGGGCTTTCTTCCGTGCGGACATGACCAAGGAATGCCCGCGGGAAGGCGGGCAGGCAAGCAAGGATGCTCAGCGGCGAGCCTGAGCGGGAGTCGCAGGAGCCGGCGCGGGCTTCGGCGGCGTGGCCATATTGCGAGCGCCATCGAGGCGAATCACGATCTCACCAGGCTCGGCGACGCCCATTTTTTCGCGGGCCTGGTCACGGACGAATTCAGGGTCACGGCCGAAGCGTTCGACGTAGCGTTCGGTCTGAGCGCGCGTGCGTTCGAGGGCGGCGTAAGCCTGCTCCTTCTGCACCTCG
>JBEEKW010000041.1:0-17146 GCA_041168485.1 Verrucomicrobiota bacterium | reverse complement strand
CAACCGCCGGCGTCGGTCTGGAAACTGAGAATGATAGCGGCGACCTGCTTCGCTTCGGTCGAGGCGAACCAGCTGTCCGGCTTGTGGAGAAAACGGCGGGCGCTTTCATCCGCAGTGAGCAAAGGACTGAGGACGAGGCACGCGAGGAAGAGAAGGGCAGGGCGCATGAATCGCGAAGGGGTAGGGGTAGGGGTAGGGATAGGGGTAGGGCGGAAGGAGTAAATGAAGGAAAGCATGGCGGCTGTTGCGGTTGTCTTATTGGTATTATTCCGCTCCATTGGTCGGGTGCCGTCGCCGCTCGTCCTCATCCTCGCCTCCGCTTCGCCGCGGCGCACGGAGTTGCTCCGCGAAGCGGGCCTCCCCCATCGCGTCCTGGTGGCCGCGGTGACCGAGCATGAAGATCCGACGACCGATCCAGCGCTGATGGTCCTGCATAACGCCCGCCTGAAGGCCGCCGCAGTCTCCCGTCTGCATCCTGATGCGTTGGTCCTCGGCTCCGACACCACGGTGGCCCTCGGCGACCGCGCCTTGAATAAGCCGGCCGACCTCGCCGAGTCCCGCGCGATGCTCCGCAGCCTTTCTGGTCGCGAACATACGGTGCATACTGGCGTGTGCCTGCTTTGTCCGGCTCTGGGTATCGACGAGTCCCATGACGTCACGGCTTGGGTCCGCTTCCGTGATCTCTCCGAAGACGATATCACCCGCTACCAGGCGTTGGTGAACACCTTGGACAAGGCCGGCGCCTACGGCATCCAGCAGGGCAAGGAGATCATCATCGCTGATTTCCAGCAGCCGATTTCCACCATCATGGGCCTGCCTGTCGAATTCATCAAAGCCCGTCTCGCCTCGCTCGGCGTCCTGGAAAGGGTCACCGCATGAAGGCTTGGTTGCTGCTACTCCTGCCGGTCGTCACCTTCGCGCAGGCTCCCGCTGTCAGTGGGGATGCCGAGATTACTGGCACGATCGGCGGCAAGCCGTTGGTCATCCGCACCACGAGCCGTCTCGCCGGTGCCATCGATTCGATAAATTGGGATGGCGTTGAGTTCATTGATTCGCACGACCATGGCCGCCAGCTCCAGTCGGCGCTCAATGCCGATGTCGACGGGGTCTTTCATGTCGAGTGCTACAATCCGACCGAGGCCGGCTCGGTCGTCGATGCGCTCGGTCCGAAGTCGACCAGCCGTCTCGAGGCCATCTCGGTCCGCGATGGCTCTTTATGGACGCGCACGCGGATGGCCTTCTGGCTCGCGCCGGGCATGAAGTCGGGTGGCCACCTCGCGCAGAACACGACGCTGCTGTCGGATCACGTCCTCAATAAGAAGGTGCGCATCGGCCGCCCAGGCATGGATCATGTGCTCGATTATAAAGTGACGTTCACCGTGCCGAGCGACCGCCCGCACAAGGTCCTGCAGTTCGAAGCGCTGACCGGTTACATGCCATGGTCCTTCAGTGAGGAACTCCGTTTCGATGCGAAGACCGAGAGTCTCGTCCCGCTGCCGAGGCAAGATGGTGAGCAGCGCGACCCGGTCGTGCTCTCGACGCCCTCGGGTTCCCATGCGATGGGCATCTTCACGCCTGACCGACCGCCGGCTGGTCAGCCACCGGTCGGTTATGGCCGTTTTAAGTTCGACCATGAAAAGGTGGCGAAGTGGAACTGCGTTTTCCGGGTGCGTCAGCCCGAGCCGATCAAGCCGCGACACTATTCTTTCCAGCTCTACGTCGTCATCGGTACCCGCGAGGACTGCCGCCGGACGTTGGCGGCCCTGACCCGGGAGTTTGCCAGCCGATAATCGCCCTCGCCTACGCTTGAAGTCGGGCGTCGGCGGCCTAACTTCACGTCGTGCGGCCTGAAGAATCCATCGATCAACGCTCCGCGGCCATTGCGGTCGCGGTGTCGCTCGGCCTGCACCTGCTCCTTTTCTGGGTCGTGCCGGATACTTTTCATAAGGTTGTGGCGTTCGTGCGCCCGGTCGAGGTTCTGACGGCTCCAGTCAAAATCGACGAAGCCCGCCTGCCACCGAAGTTACGTTTCATTGAAACGAACCCGCTCGCCAACCAGGCCGTCCCCAAGACCACTCCGTTTACTTCTTCCCGCAATCAGACTGCCGCGCAGCCGGTCCCGGAGAAGATGCCCACCAACTCGCCTCTCCCCAAATCCGACGGCACGTCCGAACAGCTTCGAATCGCGCAGGGCAAGCCACGCTCCATCGATCAATCTCAGTCCGCCCCCGCCCCCCAGCCTTCGATCTCGATGGCGGCACCGGCTAAGGCCACGCCGCCACCCGGGCCCGGTAAGGCGGTCGCCCAGCCCTCGCCAGCCCCCGTCCCGGTCGCGGCCAATCCCGACCGTCCTCGCGCCTCGGTGCCTTCTGGAACGTATGGTCTACTCTTGCGCCGGCCCGTGGGCGTCAATCGCGCGGGATCCATCGCGGTCGACGCGCGCTTCAGTAATTACGGTGACTATACGCAGCGGATGATGGAGGCCATTCAGTCCAGCTGGTGGAGTATCATCGAGCGTTCCCGTTTCGAAGGCGTCTCCCGCGGCAACGTGATTGTGCGCTTCCGGCTGCACCGCGACGGCACCGTCACCGACGCCCAAGTCCTCGGCACTGAGGTCACCCGCGTCATGACCCTGGCTTGTAAGGATGCGGTGATGGCGCCGGCCCCTTACGATATCTGGCGTGCGGATATGGTCGCCATGTACGGCGAGAGCGACACGGTCACGATCAACTTTATTTACCACTGATGACTTTGGCTACTGATTGGATCCCGTTCGGACGCGGCGTGCGCGTGGTGGCTACGCACGAGTGCGGGCTCATCGCGGTCGAGAAGCCTGATGGCATCTTGTCCCATCCGAACCCAGGTGAAGTCGCCGAGAAGGGTGCCATCCTGATCACCGGCAACTACTCCCTCGACGAGGAGGCCTTCCATGTCCGTGACGGTAAGGGCGGTATTCGCCGCGTCTATCTCCTCAACCGACTCGACTCGCCGACCAGCGGCACGTTACTGCTCTCGCTCGACGAAGGTGTCGCCGACTTGGTGCGCAAGATGTTTGCCCGCTCGCAGGTCATGAAGCGCTACGTCGCCCTCATTCGCGGTCGCGGCCTGCGCACCCCGCGCGGCACCTGGCAGGACCAGATGGCCAAGACCAAAGGTCCCGGCGGCGGCGTGCGTTCTGAGACGGGTGCCGGCGCTCCCGCGGTGACGGTCTACGCCTGGCAGCGTTCGGCCGGCGGCTCGCTCCCCCTCTCGCTCATCCAACTCGACCCGCGTACGGGTCGCACGCATCAGCTGCGCGTCCAGAGCTCCGCGCACGGTCATCCGATCCTTGGCGATCGCACTTACGGAGACTTCGAATTCAACAAGGCCGTCGGCACTGCGCGCGGTTTCAAGCGACTTTTCCTGCATGCCGAATCGACCCAGCTATCCTTCGACTGGCAGGGGGCGAAGGTCGACTTCAAGGCGTCGTCGCCGATGCCGAAGGAATTCGAGGAAGCCTTGGTCGCTGACGATGAAGGGACGCCGGAAAAAGGTTCGAAGCGCCCACGTCGCGACGCTGGTACGCCGATCTCGCCCCGCCTGCGCATTCGACTCTAATTCCCCGGCATGCCGTCCGCCTTCCAGCTTATCGAAGTCCGCGGGCCTGAACTGGCGCCACGGATCGATGTGCTGGGTGAGCTGCGCATCGCCGTCTTCCGTGAGTTCCCGTATCTCTACGCAGGCGACCTGGCGTACGAGCGGGAATACCTCCGTGCCTACCTCGATTGCCCGCGCAGCCTCGTCGTCTTTGCCTGTGATGAGGCCGGCCGGCCGGTCGGGGCGACGACGTGCATGCCGCTGGCCGACGAGACCGAAGACTTTCGCGCCCCGTTCGTGCGCGCGGGCGTGCCGACGGACGACGTCCTCTACCTTGGCGAAAGCATCGTGCTACCCGAGTTTCGCGGTGGCGGTCTCGGCGCGGAGTTCTTCGCCCGTCGTGAAGCGCACGCCCGCCGACTGGGCCTGCGTACGACGGCCTTCTGCGCGGTCGACCGGGCCGCCGATCACCCGGCTAGGCCTGCGGGCCATCGGCCGCTGGACGCTTTCTGGACCCGCCTAGGCTACCGCCGTCGACCCGAGCTGCAGGCCGTTTTCTCTTGGAAGGAAGTCGGCGAAGAACAGGAATCTCCTAAGACCCTCACCTTCTGGACGAAGACATGGACCGACTGACCCTCGCCTTGCTGACCTTCGACGTCGGCACCCCCGCAGCCTCGCCCGACGCCTTCGCTGATCGTGTCTGCGCGCAGGTGCGCGAAGCGTGGGACGACGGCGCGGACCTCGTCGTGCTCCCGGAGTTCCTCTGGATGGGCCTCGAGCCTTTCGTGGCGGACGAAGACAAACTCCGCGGCGTGGCGCGGCTCTTCTGGACGGACCTCTGGCCTCGGCTTGCCCTGCGCCTAGCGCAGGCCGACAAGGGCGTGGTGCTCGGCACCGTACCGTTCCTCGGCCCGGACGGACTGCTTCGCAATCGCGCGCCGATCTGGGACGGCGTCGCCTTTCGGCATCAGGACAAACTGCACCTCACGCCATGGGAAGCCGCCTTCGTCGGCGGCGACGGTGTCGGCCTCTGGTCATTCCGCGGCGTGCGCTGCGTCGTCGTCATCTGCCTCGACGTCGAGATCCCTGAACTCGCTTCGCTTCTGCGCGGCCAGGGCGTCGAACTCATGCTCGTACCCAGCGCGACTGAGACCGTACTCGGCGTCGAGCGAGTCGGACGTTGCGCTGACGCCCGCGCGGTCGAACTCGGCTGTCACGTCGGCGTGTGCCATCTCGTGGGTCGTACCACCTCAGTGCTCATCGACGAGAACGTCGGCCGCGCGGCGGCCTTCGCGCCTTCGCAGGCTGCGTTCCGCGACGAGCCGCGTCACCTCTCCACCCCGGTCTGCACGGAAGGGGACCACGCCCTCACCGTCGACGTCGACCTTGCGCTCCTGCGCCGCCATCGTGCGACGTCCGGCGAGACCGATCCATCCAAACTCGCCGCCCGCCCACTCCGTCTCCTTACCTGAACCCATGCACCCGCTCATCCGTCAGTACTACCAGACTTTCAACTCCGGCGACCGTGAGGCGCTGCTCGCTCTCCTGCATCCCGATATCGTCCACGAGATCAACGAAGGCGGTGTCGAGGTCGGCATCCCCGCCTTCCGCGCTTTCCTCGGCCGCATGGACCGTTCCTACCGCGAGCAGGTGGAGGATCTCGTCGTCTTCGCTGGTCCGGACGCCGGCCGCGCCGCCGCCGAATTCTACATCCGCGGCGAGTATCTCAAGACGGACGAAGGCCTTCCGCCCGCTACCGGACAGAAGTATCACCTGCGCGTCGGCGCCTTCTTCGAGGTCAAGGACGGCAAGGTCGCCCGCGTTTCGAATTACTATAACCTCAGCGCTTGGATGCGGATGGTCGGCGCCTGAGAGGGGTACCCCTGACCCGTCCCCCCTCGAGCGACATTTCTTGGTCTGTTCACACCCTCATCGCCTCGGGGGCGGAGGATAAAGGGGGCGGCGGGCGCATTGCAGTTTGCCTCGCTTCGGCGGGGTGACTTATTTCCCAGACGACGGCAACCCCGCCGCCCCCATGAACCCCTTGCCCGCCGCCCTCCTGGTGCTGCTGCTGTCCGCTTTGGCGGAGGCCTTGCATGCCCGTCGGGTGCGCGTTGCTGCCCGGTTGGCCTTCGGTCCGGAGGGAGTCTCCCGAACCTGGACCCTCATCGCACCTTTTCTGCGTTGTTTTGCGCTCGCCGCGTTCGCCTGGGGTTTGGCGGTGATGTGGCAGCTGCATCAGGCGGCCAAGGACGGTAAGCCTGCGGAGACCAAGGAGCCGGTCCGCCTGATCTTCGTGGCCGATCTTTCACCCAGCATGTACCTCAAGGACGCTGGCCCGGAAGGGAAACAGACCCGGCAAGAGCGCATGCGCGAAGAAGTCGAAACCGTGCTCATGCGCGTGGGCGGTGATCTGCGTTACGGCGTCATCGGTTTCTATACCGAAGCCCATTCCGTGGTGATGGACGCGCACGACCCTGAGCTCGTCCGCAATGTCTTTAACGGCCTGCCTCTTCAATACGTGATGAAGGCTGGCTCGACCGATCTCGGTGCCGCCATCAACGCGGCGGTTAAGGTGGTCGACGGCATGCCCGCCCAGACGGTGCGGCTGGTCATCTTTACCGACGGTGACACCATTCCGCTTCAGCCGATTCTACCGCGGCCAAAATCCGTTAAGGACGTACTCGTGCTCGGTGTCGGTAATCCGCGCAAGGGCACCTTCATCGCCGGTCACCAATCGCGGCAGGACGCCGAAGTGCTCGCGACGGTCGCCCGCGCCCTGCGTGGTTCTTATTTCGACGTGAACGAGAAGCATCTGCCGACTGCCGCCTTGGGTGACTTGGTCCAGCGCACGCCGCTCCCGAAATCCGGTCTCAATCTCGCGCAGCTGGCGGTGCTGGCTATGGCCCTGGGCTCCGCGATCCTCGCGCTGCTGCCGGTGGCTTTGCAATATGCTGGTTCCCGCTGGCGCGTCGTCCGCATCGAAACCGAAGCAGGGGAGGGCGCCGCCCGATGAGGAAATTCTTCACGCTGCTCTGGCTGCTCTTCCCGGTCGGAGTGGTTTATTATCATTTCAACGAAGGCCAGACCCAGATGGCCCGCGAGAAAGCCCGCGATCATCTTGGGCGTATCCGCGAGCTCGAGCGCGCCAAGGAGCCCGATTGGCCGACCGTCGTCGAGGAATACGACAAGCTCGCGACTGAACTGCCCCAGGACGAACGCCCGTCCGTCCGTCATCAGATCCGCCTCGCGAAGGCTAAGGCGAAGATCGAGATGCTCGACGTCGCCGGTGCGATTGCCGACCTGGCCCAGTTGCTCAAGGAGTCGGCGGCGGTCGATGGCGAGGATGGTTCGACGACTCGCGCCATCCGCGAGACGCTCGGCAAGGCCTACTTCTACGCGACCTCCTTGCTCAAGGCCAACGGGGCGACCGAGGATGAATGGCGCCCTTACGCCGAACGTACCCGTCAGGTGTTCCGCTATCTCGCGGAACACCAGGACCCCGCGGCCCTCGCCGACTACGAGAAACGCGTCGAAGCGGAATTCGCCCGTTCCGTTCGCCAGAATAACTTATGAAGACCCACCTCCTCCTTTGCGCCATCGGCGTCATCGCCTTAGCCCAGGAAGCGCCCGCACCTTCCGCGGTCGAAGGGGTGCGCGGCGTCCGACAGGAAGGCTCCGGCAAGGTGAAGGAGATCGATCCCGCCGCGAAGAATGTCGCGCCCACCACCGTGCAAGGTGTCGATAAAGTCGACGGCGTGAAGGCGCCGGGCGGGGCCAAGGCCGTGAAACAAACACCTCCGCCGACTTCCGTCACCGAAGGTGCGAAGCCCGTCGCGGGCGCCGGCACGAAAGCCACGCCACCTCCGCCCGCCCCGAAGGGCGTCGAAGCCGTCAAGGGAGTGAAGCCCCCGGAAGCCGTCAAAGGCGCCGGAACCAAGGCCACGCCTCCGCCTCCGCCTGCGAAGGGACTCGTCGGCGCCGAGGGCGTGAAGCCCCCTGAAGGCGTCAAGGGTGCCGGTACTAAGGGGACGCCGCCTCCGCCTCCCGCCAAGGGTCTCGCAGGCGTCAAGGGCGTGAAGCCGTCCGAAGGGGTGAAGCCCGCCGCCGGCGGCATCAAGCCGATCGAAGGCGTCGCCGGCATCGGTGCGGGCAAGCAACAGAATCTCGAAGCCGCGCTGCAAATCCAACCCGCGGGTAAGCCCGAGCCGAAAAAGGCTAAGGCCGCCGCCGCGCTCCTCGGTGGACCCGAGCCCAAGGGCAAGCCCACCAAGCAGGACGACCGCAAGCTCTTCGAAGAGATCAAGAAGATCCCCGACAACGGTTCCTGAACCACCGCAATTTCTAAACATAAAATATCATGAGACTCCTCCGTCCGTTCCTCTGCGCCGCCCTCGTGCTCGCGGCGACGCTTCCCGCCCAGCAGGCCGCCCCGCTCGACGCCAAGACGCAACAGCAGTATGAGCGCCTGCTGCGCCATCGCTACACTCGCGACCTCACCGAGATCTTCGCCGCGATGGAGAAATCCGCCAAGCCTGACGCGCGTGCGACCGCTGACGCCCGCTTCCTCTTCGCCTTCCGCCTTGGGGACTGGGCGCAGGTGCGGGCTGAGCTCGCCGCGCTGCCACCCGAACTCGGCCGCGGTATCTACGACAAGATACTCACCGATCTCGCCGAGCGTCCGAAGAACGGTGTCCGCATTGAGGACGTCTTCGCCCTCGCGGACGCTGCGCCAGGGGAACTCAGTGACCTCGAGCTCCGCAAAATCGGCCAGATGCTCGGCCAGGTCGTCTCGCCCAACGAAAGTTTCTGGATTGCCGACCGTCTTTCGCGCGGCACCGAAAAGCTGGGCGGCAAGGATCCCGCCCGCCGCCTCGCCGCCGGTCGCGTGCTGCTCGCCGGGGGCTTCCGAGACCTCGCCAAGACTTACCTGCCCGATGGCGCTGACCTAGACAAGGTCGCCGACGAAGGCCTTCGTCTGGAGATCGCCGCCTTTCTCGCCGCCGAACAGGCCACCGAGCTCGCCCAGCGCGACCAGATCTCGCGCATCTGGAATGACAACGTGGCTATCCTTCGTTCCGAGAAGAAGATCAATGAGTGGGAGAAGACCAAGGCCGCAGGAGAGATGCTTCGCGTGCTCACGCAGGTCTCGCCCGCCGTATTGAGTGGCACGTTCGCCGAGCTGATGAAGTCCCAACCCGAAGCTGCCCTCAAGATTGTCGGCGGTCTTTCGCGCAAGATCCAGAACGAGACGCAGGCCGCCGCTGCGCAGCGCATCGATAATCTCCGCGCCCAGACCGTGCTCGCCAACCTCATCGCGGAAAATCCGGACACGGGTGACGGGCCTTGGAAACAGATTCTTACGCTCATGGCCGAGTCTTGGATGGCCGAGGTGGAGCAGTCTTTCAGCCGCCAGTCGGGTGGGACGCGCCGCGGTGGCAATAGCCGCAATAGCTCCAGCGAGATTGACCCCGAAGAGATGCTACTGCTCGCCCCCGCGGGCAAGTGGGTTGCGGCCTTACCGGCCGACCTCCGCGACCGCTTCGACGCCAGCCTCGCCCGCGCTATCATCGTGAGCGCTAATTTCGAGATGGCCGCCGACCGCATCGTCGAGCTCGCCCGGCGTCGACCAGCCGCTGGGGTAGCCCTCGCCGAAGACTTCCTCCTCGCTTGGGGGCAGGCGCATAATCCGCAGCTCCCGCAGGAATTGCGCGCCCGTTATGGTCTACCCGAGGACGCCCGGATCCCAATCACCCCGGTGATGATGGAGCGCAATATCGAGAGCCTGGCTCGCATGATGGAGGTCTTCCGTAAGGCCGGCGTCGCTCCGCGCGACGAGAGCAAGGTCGTGAACGCCTTCGACCTAGCCTATAGTAACGCCGAGGCTTACCGTGATTCGCATATCGAGCGCGTCTTTGGTCCGACGGCCAAGATGGATGAGCGGGTATTCTTTCTGCTCGCCCAGAAGATGCATTCAAATCTGGGAGACCGCTGGCGCCGGGCGGACATCCAGCGCGGTAGCTTGACCCGTCGCAACGAGGCCCAGACCTATTTAATGGCTGAAGCCGGATATACTTCGTTGCTCAAGATGATTGATGAATGGCAGGCGGGACGGCCTGACGCCTACAAGGCGATCTTGCTGGGCGCAATCGTCCTCAACGACTGGTCCGATTTCGAAAGCTTCCAGGATCTGGCTCCGCTCGAGCCGGCCAAGCGCCTCGTCGCAGCGAAGGAAAAGACGCTCCAGTCGCAGGACTACTTCCAGCGCGCAGCCACGGCTTACGGTCGCCAAGTCGTCCGCCTGCAGGGCAACGAGCTGACCATCGACCCTTACCTCAGTTGGTTCAATGCTGTCCTTGGCATCGGCAGCACTGGTCAGGTCAATCTTGGCCGCCCGATGAATCGCGCGGCCCTCGGCCATATCCGTGCCGCCATCCTCGCGCTACCAGGCAAGCTGGCGCCGACTCACATGGGTCAACTGGCGAAGTCGCTCAACAGCCGCCTCAACGATACCAACAATCCTTTGCATGAGGACCTGAAGTACCGCTACCTCGCCAGCACGCTCGTGGTCACCAAGGACGACCCGTTCTCCCTCGGCCTGAAGAAGCGCTCCGACTACCTCGACGAGCTCTTGAGTGAGATTCGCGTCCAGACGCAGGTCGACGGGCCCAACACCGTCGGCGTCGGTCAGGAGTTTGGACTTATCGTGAGCGTGGTGCATACGGAAGCCATGGGCCGTGTGGCCCGCTTCGGCCAGTATCTCAGCAACGACGCCATTGCCATTGCGGCCGCCTCGAAGCGTCGTGGTCCGCAGGTGGCCAAGGGGTCCGAGCCGCAGGGTCCGCGCGATGAATTCGAGAAGAAGCTCACGGAAGGCCTCTCGCCGTTCTTCGATATTCGTTCGATTACCTTCGCCGCGCCCGACGTGAAGTCTCGTCCGACCGCCCGACCCGGCTGGGAAGAGACCCCACTCGCTTACGTGCTCGTCCGCGCCAAGGATGCCAGCGTCGATAAGATCCCGCCGGTGCAGATGGAGCTCCGCTTTATTGACCTCAGCGGACCGGTGACAATCCCGGCCACTTCCGCCGAGACGCTGCTCAAGGTTGCCTCTGGCAAGCCGGCGCCACGTCCTGCCGACAAGGTCGAGGTCACGCAGACCCTCGATACGCGCCAATTCGCCATCAACGGATCGCTCAGCCTGGAAGTTGCCGCGACCGCCTCTGGCCTCGTACCGGAACTCGAGGACCTGCTCGACTTGGCGCCCCTAGCTGCAGTCGCGAAAGTCCGTCAGGTGACGTCCATTGACCCGCTGATGGTCAAGGAGCTCAACACGTGGGGCGAAAAGGTGGCCCCGCGCACCGAGCGTCGCTGGTCGATCACCGTCGATGGTGACGCCATCCGGGCGGCGGACAAGGCAACCGACGTGCCGTTCCCGACGGTCAAGGCCGCGAATACGACCACCGTCTGGCGTACCTATCAGGACATCGACCCGGTGGTGCTTTCCAAGGCGTCCGTCTTGCTGGACCGCGTCAAGGTGGCCCAAGGCGCGGGCTATGTCGCCCCGGTCACCGAAGATTATTCCACGTACCTCTACATCGGCCTCGCTGCCGTGACGGCGTTCGTCGTCTGGCTGACGCTCCGCAAGCGTGACACCGGGCCACGTCCGCCGCGTGCGCGTGATGTCTTTAAACTACCCGCGACGATCGATGGTTTTGCCGTCGTCGCTTTACTGCGCAAACTGGGTACCAGCCCGCTGGTAAAGTTCACCACCGCGCAGAGGGCCGACCTCCAACAGGACATCGAGCGCGTACAGACGGGCTGCTTCGGCGGCACGACCACACTGTCGCCGGCCGACCTGAAGACTGTCGCGGAAAAATGGCTCCGCCAACTCCGCTGATGGTCCGGCTTCATTTCCTACCCCTATCCCTATCCCTATCCCTACCCCTTAAGACATGAGCAACCATCCTAACCCCGCGGCCGTGCAGGCCGCCCACCAATTCGTCGCCGACGTCCGCACGCGTGTCGGCAAGGTCGTCGTCGGCCAAGACGTCGTCGTCGAGCGCGTCATGATCGCGCTCCTCACCGGCGGCCACCTGCTGCTGCAGGGTATGCCTGGCCTGGCGAAGACGCTCCTCGTGAACACCGTCGCCAAGGCCATCGCCCTGGATTTCCGTCGTATCCAGTTCACCGTCGACATGCTGCCGTCCGATATTGTCGGCTCTGAGGTCGTCGACCAGAAGACGGGGGACTTCCGCATTCATCGCGGCCCAGTCTTCACCAATCTGCTTCTCGCCGACGAAATCAACCGCGCCGCGCCGAAGGTGCAGGGCGCGATGCTCGAGGCCATGCAGGAGCGCAAGGTCACCCCCGGTGGCCAGACCATGCGTCTGCCGACGCCGTTCCTCGTCATCGCGACGCAGAACCCCGTCGAGCAATCCGGCACCTTCGAACTCCCCGAAGCACAGCTTGACCGTTTCATGCTCCTCCATCGCCTCGGCTACCCTGATCGCGACGAGGAGCAGGACATCCTCCAGCGCCAGCTCGGCATGGGCCTGCGCAAGGAAGAGGGTGGGGCGGTTCCGAATACCGCCTTTGACATGATTGAGGGCTCGCCGGTTGGCACTAAGGCCGACCTCGTCGCCGCGATGGAAGCCGTCCAAGGCGTCCACGTGAGCGAGGTCTTCCTCCGCCATTCCGTGGAGCTCGTGCGTCGTACGCGCGAATCTAAGGACCTCGACTTCGGTTGCAGTCCGCGCGCCGGCCTGGCCCTCGTCAACGCCGCCCGCGCCCGTGCGATTATTCGTGGCCGTGATTACGTCACCCCGGAAGATCTCTTCGACCTCGCCGAGGACGTCGTCCTGCACCGTGTCCGCGTCAGCTATGAGGCCGCGGCCGCCGGGCAGACCAGCGCCAAGGTGCTGGCATCGATCCTCGCTGGATTAGGCTGAACCGATGCTTCGTCCGCGGACATTGCCTCACGATCCGGTCGACAGCCGGCAGTTCGAAGTCGCCGTCCGGCGCCTCGCGAACAGCCTGGACTTCGGCCAGCGTGATTCCGTTTTCCACGGTGCTGGCTTGGAGTACGTCCAGTCCCGTCCGTATGTCGCCGGCGATGCGGTCAAGTTCATCGACTGGAAGATCTCGGCGCGTCTCGGCAAGCTGTACGTCAAGGAGTTCAAGGAGACCAAACAGATCCCGCTGTATCTCCTGCTCGATACCTCGGCTTCCATGTGCGTCTCCTCGCAGCCGCTGAGCAAGTATGCCTGGGCGGTGCGCGTGGCCACTGGCATCGGCTTGGCTGCCCAATCTTCGGTCACGCCCGTCGGCCTGCTCGGTTGCGGTGCCCGCGAACTGCACATTCGGCCGACGCTTTCCCGGAATATCGTCATGGAGTGGGCGCATCAGTTGCGTCAGCACGATTTTGCGGAGAAGACCTCGCTCTCAACTCGTGCCCGCGAACTCGCCCCCTCCCTCGCCAAGCGTACCACCGTTATTGTCCTGAGCGATTTGCATGACCCTGACGCCATCGCGGCGTTGCAGGTGCTGTCCCAACGGAACGATTGCATTGTCCTTCATTTCGAAGACCCCGCCGAACGGGGTCTGAGTGGCGCGGGTATCATCCGCGGCGTCGAGGCTGAATCCGGTCGCGGCTTCGTTGGCTTCGGCGGACGTCGCCAGGTCGACTCTTCTGGTTGGAAGGCTGAGCTCAGCCGCTTCGGTATCGATTACCTAAACCTGCGCACCGACGAACCGATTCTCGGCAAACTGACCTTCTTCCTGAAGAACCGCGGCTTCGCGAGCCGTCTCGCCCGCTGACCATGGCTGCGTCGAAGAAGTCGTTCCGTGTCTGGCTCCTCCGGGGGCTGGCTGCGTTCGCCGTCATCGCCGCCGCCTGGTGGTTCCTCCAGGAAGAGGATAGCCTTAAGGTGCCGCTTGGCGTCGAGCAGGCCGCCATCATCACCTACAGCGGCCCCGGGCTCATCGTGAAGCCGTTCCGTTACGGTGTGGCCGTGAACGTGCGTATCGCTCAAGTCACTGAGCAGGCCGGGGCCAAGGTCTATGACGTCCGTTACCTCGTGAATCGCGAGGGCGAGCACGACCTTATTGCATACCTCATGTCGGATAATGGCGCTGTCCTGAGCGGCTTGCCGTCTTTCAAGGTGAAGGGTGATCCGAAGTTATCGAAGGAGCTCGAAGCACGGGTCAAGGAGACCGAGGAAATCGGTATCGACGTGCGTGGGCATTATCAGGCGACCCTGGTGGTGCTTTCGATCTTTTGGATTCTCTGGTTGTTCGCGCTCATCTTCTGGCGTCGACCGAAGAAGCCTGTGCCGGTCCCCGTGAAGCCCCCGCTCACCTTGGCTGAACAGCTGCGAATCCTGCTGGGCGAACTCGAACAAGGCGGACTCTCCGCTGAGCAGAAGGCTCGGCTCGAGATGCTTCTGCTGCGTTGTTGGCGTGAAGGGCTCGTCCCGGCCGATGCCCCCATGGCCGAAGTCTTGGCGGCCATCGCCCGCGGGGAGGGCACCGGCGAGGCCTTGGGCCATCTACAGCGCTGGCTCCATCGCCCCGGCTCCGGCATCGCCGATGCCGAGATCGCCACGATCATCCGCCAGCACCTTCCGGCCCCCGAGGCCGTGCGCCCATGACCTTCCTTCATCCCCAATGGCTGGCGCTACTGGCCCTTCCGGTCATCCTGGCCTTCTGGGAGTGGGTGCGCCCTGGGCAGCCCCTGGCGATGCCCTACGACGGCGGCAAGGGCCGTCGCGGATGGTTCCTGCGTTGTCTGGTGCTCATCGCCAACTGCTTGCCTGCCGGCCTGCTCGCTTTGGCGGTCATTTTCCTCGCACACCCCATCACGTTCCAGCCGCCGGAAGTCGAGCGTCAGCTGACCAACATCCAGGTCGTGCTCGATACCTCGGGAAGTATGCGGGGCCCGCATGGCGACCAGAGCAAGAGCAGGCATAGCCGTTTTGATTCCGCCATGGAGTCGCTTGAGAAGTTCCTGCACCACCGCAAGGGTGACGCCTTCGGCCTGACGATCTTCTCGCGCAATTTCATCCACTGGGTGCCCCTGACGTTGGATACCGAAACCATCATGCTCTCGCGTCCGTTCATCACGCCCAATGTGCTCCCCGACGAACTCTGGGGCGGCACCTTCATCGGTAACGCTCTTTACGGGGCCTCGGCCCACCTCGCCGAGCGACCCGTCGGCGACCGCATGATTATTCTTATCACCGACGGAGAGAGCCCTGACATCAAATCACCCAAGGACGTGCCCATCATCGCCGACCTTAAGGAGAAGGGCGTTATTGTCTTCACCGTGCTCATGACGGACATCCCCGTGGACCCGGCACTCATCGGTATCGCCCGCTCGTCCGGTGGCGAGGCCTTCAACGCCGTCACTCCGGACGCCCTGAATGCTGTCTTCAAGCGCATCGACGAGATGAAGAAGGTCGTCGTCCTGGAGAAGAAGCCGCGGGCCGCCGATTATTACGACCCGTTCTTCCTGCCCGCGCTCAGCCTGCTCGCCGCGGCCGTCTTTGCGCTCTTCGGCCTCCGCTTCACGCCTTGGTAAAACAAGAAGGCCGCCCGGGTGGGCGGCCTTCGGACCAGCTTTGCCGACCGCTTAGAAGCGGAAGGAGTAGTTGGCCTTGATCTGGTGGGCAGACTTCACGTCGGCACCGGTGTGGTAGTCGTAGCTCACGCCAGCGGAGCGGCCTTGGCCGAGACCGAGGTTGAAGCCGATACCGCCACGCAGGAGGTCCTGGCTGGCACCGAAGGTGCGGACCGCGAACGACGTGGGAGAGGCCGCATCCGCGAAGCTCGCGTTGAGGGTATCGCCATCGTTGGTGAGGGCGTGCTCATAGGCGACGTTCAGAGATACCACGACGTTTTCGTCGAGCTTGATACCGTAGCTCATGCCGACTTCGGCGGTGACGTCCGACTGCTTGGCGGCAGCCACGTTGAGGTTGGCGCCCGTGCCGACCTCGGTGAACGCGTCGCTCTCGGTGATGTTGCGGCTGAGCGCGACATACGGGACGAAGTCGCCGAGCTTGGTGAAGCTCATGCGGGCCGACAACGTGGTGGACTCGATATTCTGGTTACTGAACGACTGGCCGGCACGAGATCCGCTGGCCTTCAGGTCGCCTTTGACGACACCGACATCCAGACGGCCGAGCGCCCATTCCGTACCGAAGCCGAGGCCATAGGATTCACCCGAAGCTTCCGAAGCGAAGCCCGACGCGGAGGTCTTGCCGTTATTGTTGGCGAACAGCACGGAGAAGACCGAGGCGGTGCCGACCTTGCGGCTGAGTAGGGCGTAGGTCGAGTTCACGTCGAACGCGCCGTTGAGCGTGGTCGTCGAGGCCGTGGAGGTGGACTGCTGCTGGTCGTAGCCGAGCTGCGCGTTCCACGTATCTCCGAAGGCCTGGGCTCCGGCGAGGGAGCGGGCGAGCGAGTACGTGTTGCGGGAGGCCATCACCAGCGTCGTGCCGTAGGGTTCCGGGGAGAGCGCGTCCAGGGCGGTGTCGACGTTGGCGGCGCCGAGGAAGGCGACGGTCGCGGCACCCATCTCACCGGAGGCGATGAAGGCCTTTGTGCCGGTAGCGGCAGTCGCGACGACGGTTCCGTTCTTGATGACCGCGGCGTCGGTGAGGCCGTTCGCGTAGAGCACGGTGGCGATCGCCTTGCGGTTGGTGTCGACGGTCAGGTCGGCGAACGTCTGGGTTTCGGTCAGGCCGGAACCGTGGATGCGACCCGTGGCGTTATTGAAGAACACCTGCGTGGTCTGCGTGCCGCGGTCGAGCGTCGTGAAGGCGCCCGAGTAGGCGAGGGCGCTCACGGCGAGGACGGACTGCGTGCGGCTCAGGTCGAAGGTGCTACCGGTCCTGGTGACCATCAGGGTGCTGCCGGCCTGGAAGGTCGCGGTGCCCGAGACGACCACTTGGTCATGCTGCGTATTAGCGGTCGTGCCCCAGACTTCGATATCGAGCGTGCCGGCTTCGATGTAGTTGCCACTGATGGTGGTCGTGCCAGGGGAGTTACCCGGAGCGAGCGTACCGAGGTTGGTCAGGTTACCATTCACCACCACGGTGCCGCCGAAGCTGTTACCTTTGAGGATGCGGACCGACGAGGTGACCGAACCGTTGATGACGAGCTTACCTTTTGCTACAATCGTATCGCCGGTGTAGGAGTTGGCGCCGGTGAGGGTCAGTGTGCCCGTGCCGTTCTTCCAGAAGCCGCCCGTGCCGCTGATGGCGCCGGAGGCGGTCGAGCTGCCGGTGACATCGAAGACGCCGCCGGTGCCGGTGAGGGTCACGGCGTCGGTGATATTCAGGCCGTTGACGACGATGCTGCCGCCGTTGGTCAGGGTTACGGTTCCAACTCCGGTGGCTACGTTGCTGCCGAGGCGCTTGTTGAGGGCGATGAACTGGCCACCTTCGACGAGAGTGGCGGCGTTGGCGCCGGAGGCGGCGGCGTGGTTCTGGGTGGCGACGAGGAACCACTGGCTACCGGCGATACCATCATTGACGATCGTGGTGATGTCGATGATGCCGGAGTGTTCTTC
>JBEEKW010000040.1:0-18538 GCA_041168485.1 Verrucomicrobiota bacterium | reverse complement strand
GCCCTTATCTTCCTGGGGCTGTTCTTCTACTTCAAGAGCATCGGCGGCTACCGCGCCCTGAAGATCGAAGAGCAGGTCTAAGCGACCCGCCCTTCCCCATCGAAGGCCGCCCACCCGGGCGGCCTTCTTGTTTGGTAGGTTTGCGAACAGGGTCGGTCGGTTTCATCCTAGGAAATCGGCTTCCGTCTTCCGCCTGATTGGACTGAATGAAGCCACACCCCCATGAGCACTCCGAAGATTCGCATCGCGCTGGCTGGCCTCGGCTTTGGCGCCGAATTCATCCCAATCTACCAGGCCCACCCGAACGCGGAGATCGTCGCGATCTGCCAGCGTAACCCGGAGAAGCTGAAGGCGATCGGCGACCGTTATAAGATCGCGAAGCGCTACACGGACTTCGACGCGCTGCTCAAGGACCCGGAGGTCGACGCGATTCACATCAACACTCCCATCCCCGACCACGGTCGCCAATCCATCGCCGCCTTGAAGGCCGGCAAGCACGTCGCCTGTACGGTCCCGATGGCGACCTCGATCGAGGAATGCGAAGAGATCGTGAAGCTGGTGAAGGCAACGGGCCTGAGCTACATGATGATGGAGACGGTGGTCTACGCCCGCGAGTTCCTCTACGTGAAGGAGCTCTACGACAACGGCGAGCTCGGCCGCCTGCAGTTCCTCCAGGCCTCCCACCAGCAGGACATGGAAGGCTGGCCCGGTTACTGGCCCGGCCTCCCGCCAATGTACTACGCCACGCACTGCGTCGGCCCGATGCTCGCCCTCACCCGCGCCGACGCGGAATATGTCTCGTGCTTTGGCTCCGGCCGCATCGCCGAGGACATGATCCCGATCTACAACTCGCCCTTCGCGGTCGAGACGGCCCACATCAAGTTCCATAAGTCGGACGTCTCGGCGCGCATCATCCGCTCGCTCTTCGACACGGCCCGCCAGTATCGCGAGTCGATTGACGTCTATGGCTCGAAGAAATCCTTCGAGTGGCCGCTCATCGAAGGCGAAGAGCCCGTCCTCCACACGGCGAAGAAGGCCGAACCGGAAATCCCGCAGAAGGTCAAGGTGCCCGACTTCGCCCATCGCCTCCCGAAGGAGATCCAGCACTTCACGACCAAGGGCGTCTACGGCGAAGGCGAAGATCACCTGTCCTTCACGCAGGGCGGAGGCCACGGCGGCTCCCACCCGCACCTCGCCAACGAATTCATCCAGGCTCTCCTCGCCAAGCGCGAGCCGTTCCCGAACGCGCGCCAATCCGCCAACTGGACCTGCACCGGCATCCTTGCGCACGAATCCGCCATGGCCGGCGGCGAGATCCGTAAGCTGCCCGCGTTTACGTTGCCTGGTTGAAGAGTTGACCAGTTGATCCGTTGGCCAGAGGAAATGAGGGGCGGCACCAGCCGCCCTTTTTTGTGCCCGTGTATTCTGACCGAATCGGGTGACAGGTGACAGCCACCGGGGAATCAGCCCCTCGGGAATCGGCATTTCAGCCATCGGCCATCGGGTTCCTGCGGCTGGCTCCCGAACGGCTGACGCCTGAACTCCCGGAGCCCGTGCCCATCACCTGTCACCTGAGAATGCATCTCCCCAGCACACCATCCGGTCTCCGGTTTCCCTTTGAGTTATCCCTGCCCGCCACCTGCCACCCGGTACCGTGCCTATACTCAATACTCCATACTCGATACTCTCAAACGGGCCCCATGTCACCATGCCCACTTGCCCCCTTGCGTCTCCGCTGCATCTTAACCCCGTGCCTCGTCTACTCACACTCCTGCTCCTGCTGCCCTTGGCGCTCCTCGCGGCGGAGCGCCCGACGGTCGGCGCGATCCGCTGGGACGCTTGGAGCGGCGGCGGCGTGACGGAACAGGTCGAACAGACGCTGAGCCCAGAGAAGTATCGCGCCCGTCTACCGTGGTTCGCGAAACTCGACGCCGCCGGCCGCGCACGCATTGATGCGTCCGCTGATGGCATCATGGAGCAAGAAATCGCCTACGCGAAGAACGCCGGGCTGAACTACTGGGCGTTCCTTACGTATCCTGAAGGTGATGCGATGAGCTCGGCGCTCGCACGCTACCTCCGCAGCCCTAAGCGCGCCGACCTAGGTTTCTGCCTGATCCTCCACCAGACGCTTTCCGTGCCGGCCGCACGCTGGCCGGCCGAACGTGACCGTGTCATCAAGCTCCTCCAGGAACCGGGCTATCAAAATGTAGGCACCCGTCCGCTGGTCTTCGCCTTTGACCTGAAGACGGAACACCCGACCGTGCAGGCGCGCCTCGGCGAACTTCGCGCCTCGGCGAAGTCCGCCGGCCTCGACCCTTACTTCGTCTACATGGGCTGGAGTCCGGCGCGCGATTTCAAGAACCATGCCGCGGAGGGCTTCGCGGCAGTCTCGGCCTACGCCCACCCGGGCACCGAGCCGGTCTTCGCGAGGTATGTCGAAGCCTTCGAACAACACGCCTGGGCCAATGCGCTCGCGACGAAGACACCTTACGTGCCGCTCGTCACCACGGGCTGGGATAAGCGCCCGCGTCAGGATCATCCGGTGTCATGGGAAAAGAATGCCGGGTATGCCAATCAGAAAACCTTCCCGGCCGCGCCGACGAACGCCGAACTCGCCGCGCACCTCAGCCGCGCTCTCGCTTTCGTGCAAGCCAACCCAACCGTCTGCCCGGCCAACACCATCATCGTCTACGCCTGGAACGAACACGACGAAGGCGGCTGGCTCTGCCCCACCTGGACTCCTTCGGGCCAGCCCGACACTTCGCAACTCGACGCGATGCGCGCTGTCTTGAGGTAGGGACGTGATCACCACCACGTCCGTTCGCGGACGGAGATACGACGTCTTCGAGCCTAGCCAAGACCCGACGACTCCCCACCTGCGGTCTCGAACGGCGGCGATAGCAATCGCCGCCCTACCCGAACCGTTCGCCGCAGGGCGAACCAAGGCAGGGGCACGATTCATCGTGCACTCCTCATACGGAGGGCGCGGCGAAGCCACGCCCCTACCCTCGGCCGCCCTGCGGCGGCCAGAAACAAAAAGGGCGGCCGAAGCCGCCCTCATCATTCATTCCCCTTGCCCACGTGTCACCGTGTCAACTTGCCCCCACGAAGTGAGCGCTCAGCGCTCACTTCGTATACAGCTTATCCTTCGCATTCGCACCCGAGACGAGATAGGCGAGGAGATCGGCGACTTCCTGAGCGTTGAGCGAATTGATGAGGCCAGCGGGCATCGGGCTGTCTGGCGAACGGTCAATCGACAGGATGTCCGAACGGTTGACGGAAATCTGCACCGACGGGTCGAACGGATTGACCGAAAGCTGCAGTTTATCGCCTTCCTCGTTGAGGATGCGGCCGATGGTCTTGCCGCCGTCGACGCGGCCGATGACGGAGTTCGCATATTGGTCGGAGAGCACGGCATTGGGCTGGACGATGCTCATGAGCACGTCGGCCGGTGCGGAACGGGCGCCGAGACCGGAGAGGTCCGGACCCTGCGCACCGCCGTCATTACCCATGCGGTGACACTGCGAGCAGAGCGCGGCGGCGAACATTTTCTGGCCGTTGGCAAAGTCGAAGGACTTCTTGGCCTTGGTGTCATCCCACGCCTTGAGAACTTCGGCGTGCGTCCAGAGACGGCCCGGGCCTTCGGCAGTCGGGAGCGGTTCGACCTTCACGACGGGCGCGATCGGCTCGAAGCCCGCGCGTTCGACTTCCGTCATGGCCGCTAAGGTCTCCTTACGAATATTACGGACGAAGCCCTTCAACGAATTGCCACCCTGCGCGAGGGCGAGTTCGTCGAGGAAACCGAAGAACTGCTTCCGCAGTTCCGGCGTCCAGCCGACGGTGGCGCGACTGAGATAGACGGCGAGGCCGATGCGCGTCGACGAGGGCGTGACGGCCATCGCGGCGGCGGCGGCCTTGGCGTAACCCGGGTGGCGGGCGAGGATCTCCGGATCGGCGACGACGGCCGGGCTGGGCTGCGCGATCTTCATGGCCTGCAGGACGCGAGCGGGCGCGCTTGGTTCGCCGAGGTAGATGGCGAGCTGGGCGAGTAGACGGTCGAGGGCGTTGTCACCGGAAGGGATGCGTCCGGCGCTTTCCTGGCCGAGGCGGGCCACGGTGGCGGCGTCCGGCTTACCGTGACGCGCAAAGGCGACGTGGAGGACGCGCAGGCGGTCCTGACGCAGACGGAGGTCCTTGGTGTTGGCGGCCGAGTCGGCGGCGGCGACGATGGCCGCGAGATCCGGCGCACCGCCGCTGCGGGCGAGAGCCAAGGCGGAGTTGAGCGCTAGGTCGAGATTGGCGACAGCCTTTACGCGGGCGCGCCAGGCATCGACCGGCTGGTGCTCGACGGCGATGCGAGCGGCGAAGCGCACCCAGAGATCCGGGTGACCCATGTTCGGCCAGGCCTTGTCGAGCGCCGCGGCGGAAGGGGCGACGTCGCGGAGGGCTTCGAGTTCACGACGCAGCTTCTGTTCGGGCGTAGCGTCGAACCAGGCGACCGGCGCGGTGGACTCCGTGCCTTGGTAGGTGATGCGATAGAGCGCGGACTGACCGCCACGACCACCGATGGTCACGTACATGTGGCCGTCCTGCGGACGGATCACGGCGTCGGTAACGGAGAACGGCTTACCCGCGGCGAAGACTTCCTTGCGCGCCTTCCAGCCGCCGCCTTCCGGCGTGAGGTGAATCGCGTAGAGCGTGGCGAAGGTCCAGTCACAGGCGAAGAACGCGCGCTGATAGGATGCGGGGAACTTGGCGCCCGTGCCCATGGTGGTACCGGTCGGGCTGCCCGGACCGATATCGACAAGCGCGGGCTGCATGTCGAGCGTGGGTAAGACGTTGTTGCCGGCGCCGGAGCGCCAGCCGAGCTCGCCGCCCGGGGTGCAGAGGTAGATGCGGGTCGGGCGATACCACGGGGCGCCCATGTCCCACTCCATGTCGGAGTCGTAGGTGAAGATGTCGCCGTCCGGGGCGACCGAGCAATCGTACGGATTGCGGAAGCTGGCGGTCACGCGGACCCAATCCTTGCCGTCCTTATCCATGCGCGCGATCCAGCCGCCGACGGCCTTGATGCCGGAAGCGTGGCCGTTGGCGTCTTCGTATTTCTTCAGGAGGTCGTCCTCGTCGTAACGCTTCACCGGTGCGCCGGCCTTCTCGTCGTCGGGCAGCTTGGTGTGGTTGCCGCCGACCACGAGGATCGAGCCATCGCGGTCGAGGACGAGCTGGTGTGGGCCGTGTTCGCCGGAGCCCTTGAGCGCGCGGATCATGGTCTGTTCGGCGTAGGAGCCGTCGCCCTTGGTGTCGCGCAGACGCCAGATGTCGCCCTTACCCTTCTCGCTCGTGCAGGCGTAAAGCGCCCCGTGGGCGAAGAGCAGGCCGTGGCAGCCGAAGAACTTCGTGTCGATCTTGGTGACGACGGGCTTGTTGGGGTCCTTCAGCGAGACGCGCCAGAGCATGCCGCCTTGGTCGCCGGCGACGAGGTCGCCTTCCGGCGAGACGGCGAGCGAGACCCAAGTGCCCTGTTCCGCCTTGGGCACGAGATGCAGGAGCTCGGCCTTGAAGCCGGGCTGCAGGATGAGTTCCTCGGGAGCGGCCACGGAAGTGGACGGAGTACGCTTGCCGCTCTTGGCGACCGCGGCCTGACGGTCGAAAGGCTTACCCCAGGGCTGTTCACCGTACTTCTTGACGAAAGTCGCGGCGGCCCAGGAGGCGTCCGCGAAGCCGGCGTTTTCCCAGCCCTTGCCCGGGTTGACGAGGGACGTCTTCCAGTTCGTGCCGGATTCAGCGAGGACAGCCTTGCCCGCGGTGAGACGGAAGGACAACGCGGCGATACCGCCATCGTTACGGGCGAGCACGGCGATCGTGTTCACGCCGGCCTTGAGGTCGCCGCCGACCTCGGCGTTGAAAGCCTCCGCCCAATCGTCGGAGCCGCCGAGCGCCTTGCCGTTAAGCCAGACGACGCAGTGATTATCGGCGGCGGCCTGCAGCAGCGCCTTGGCCGGCACTTCCTTCAATTCGAAGGTAGTGCGGAACCAGACTTCTTGTTTCGCGACGTTATTCTTTGCGCCCCAGATCCAGGCAGTCTCCGCCGAGGCGACGACGGAACAGAGGCAAAGGACGGACAGACAGAGCAGGCGGAGGGGCATGGGGAGATGCGGGGTTGTTGTCAGAGATAGATGACAAACCAGCGCTGGCAAGCGTCCGGGGCGGCCAAACGGCCCCTTCCCAAGCCTTTACCACTCATTTACGTCTTGCCCGCCCGCCATCCAGGGGCTTCCTCAACAGTCCTGGATAGGAGGGGTGGCAGAGTGGTCGATTGCGTCTGATTCGAAATCAGATGAACCGCAAGGTTCCGGGGGTTCGAATCCCTTCCCCTCCGCCAGGTTACTTTGATTAATCTTTATGAAGCGTCGCGAAGTCAGCCCCATGAAATTCCTTCGGTTCATCAGTCTGCAGGTGGCCATGGCCGTCACCGCGGCGGGCGCCTTGGTCGCCGCCGATGACGCCCGACAGAAGGTAGCGGAATATCAAAGCAAGGGGTACAACGTCCTGTTCATCGCCGTCGACGACATGAACGACTGGGTCGGCTGCATGGGAGGCAATCCGCAGGCCATCACCCCGCACATGGATAAGCTGGCGAAGGAAAAAGGCGTCGTCCTGAACAAGGCCTATTGTGCCTCCACGGTCTGCTGCCCGAGCCGTTCGGCCATCCTGACCGGCAAGCAACCGGCTTCGACTGGCGTCTACGGCAATCGGCAAAACCTGAAGAACGCCCCGAAGGCGAAGGATCTCGTGACGCTGCCGGAATACTTCGCAAAGCACGGCTATCACACCCTCTCCACGGGAAAAATCTTCCATAAGCATCCGACCGCAAAAGGGATGGACGAGGGACAGTGGGCGTTCAAGGAGTTCGTGGACGCTGGCGGCGGTAACGGTGGCATGCTCTGGTCAGAATCTCCCGCCGCCCCGAAGGAAGCGGGCAGCGCAAATGCCACGAAAGAAAAAGGGGAGGAATTCCGGTGGGGGGCGGTCTCTGCCCCCATCGAACAGACCAAAGACTATGTCTCCAGCAAATGGGCCGCCGATCAACTCAAGCGCGACTTCGCCGGTAAGCCTTTCTTCCTGGCCCTCGGCCTTTCCAAGCCCCATTTGCCCTGGGAAGTCCCGCAGCAGTTTTTCGACCTCTATCCCCTGGATAAATTCAAGACCGTCGAGATCTTCCGCGACGACCTGAAGGACATCACGAACAAGGCGGGGAAGGAACTGTTCTCGGCTGACCCACGCTTCTTGGCCGCCGACAAGGCGAACCTGCACAAACAGGCCCAGCGCGCCTACCTCGCGAACCTCAGTTACGCCGACCACTGCCTCGGCCTCGTCTTCGACGCGCTGGCCAAGAGCAAGTACGCCGACAATACCATCGTCATGATCTGGGGCGACCATGGCTGGCACCTCGGTGAGAAACTCAAGTACGGCAAGACCGACCTCTGGGAAGAGTCGGACCGCGTTCCCTTCATCGTGAGCGTGCCGGGCGTGACCAAGGCGGGACTAAAGAGCGAGGCGGTCGTCAACCTGCTCGATATGTACCCGACCCTGATCGAACTTTGCGGGCTTCCCGCCAACCCCGAGAACGAGGGGCGCAGTTTCGCGCCCGTGCTGAAGGATCCGACCCTGGCCTGGAACGTCCCCACGCTGACGACTTATAACTTCGGGAACCATTCCGTCACGGACGGCCGATACCGCTTCACGTATTACGGCTCGAAAGGCGGCGCCGAGGAACTGTACGACCACTCAGTCGACCCACTCGAGCACAAGAACCTGGCCGCCCAGCCGGAACATAAGGAGATCATCGAGCGACTGCGTCTGGCGATGCCGAAGCACAATGAACCGGATTCGCCGGCCAATAATCTGAGCCCTGAAGAGAAGAAGGATATCGCAAAAGGTGCGCGGAAAGGGAAAAAGGCGGGCGCGGAAGCCGTCAAATAAAGCTGCTGCGGCGGCCGGCGGAGAAGTCTCCGCTCTATTCGCCCCCGCCCTCTGCCGGCTCCTTCACCGCTGCGCGCGGACCCCGGCTGGCGTCAGGTCGCCAGGAGGACCTTTCACGACCGTCGGCTTGCCAATGGTGAGTTCATCCGCGTCAGGCGGCGGGTTGCCACCGCTACGCAGCCACTCGACCATCTTGGACTGGCCGCCCGAAGCAGCGACGCAGCGAGCGAAGATCGGTTGCGGCTCAATCTCCGTGGAGAAGAGATAAAGCTTGGGACCGCGGCCGGATTTCGCCGCCGCAAAGGCGCTGACGAGTTCGTCTTCCCAACGCTTCTCCGTCGGCTTGCGGTCATCAGTCGGCAGCCGTGAGCGGACGCTGTCGCAGTAGATGATGGTAGTGTCCTGAGTTGAGTAGCTGTCCGGCTTGGCGCCTTTGGTGCTGCGGTACTGCGTGACGCCATCCTGGAAGTCAGAGAAGATGACCAGTCCATCGTAGGCCCGCTCATTGCGCATGATGTCAATCCAGGCGCCCACGCAGCCGGTCTTGAAATTGTCGTCGTATTGCTTGAAGATCCGCTTGCCGTTGGCGGTGAGTTTATCTGGGTCGGTGAATTTCACCGGCGGGGACCCACTGCGACCGGTCGTGCCTTTGTAGCGGGAACCGCCGATGATCACGTCGTCCTTCACGTTGGTCCAGACTCCGGCGTACATGAAGACATCGGCCGTCGGGAATTGCTTACGAATCTCGGACTCGACGCGATCAAGGTAACGGCCCATCGACTTCGAGGCGTCCATGAAGACCGCCACTTTGGTCGCGACGATACGGGCCCCCATGACAGGCTTACCGACGAAGTTGCGCATATTGCCGACGCCCACGCCCTTGGTGGCGCCGAGGCCGCCGCCGGAGCCGCCGCCGAAACCCTTCGACGAACTTCCGCTCAGCTTAGAAGCCATCGAATCAATCGACAGCGCGTTCGACTTCATATCGGGCAGCACCACCTGCGCGTTGAGATTCTTGGAGGAGATTCGGGAGACTTTCTTCGTGAGGGCCTTCTGTTTCTTCAGCTGGAGATTGTGCTCCAAGATTTTGGCGCGCTCGCCGGACGCCCCGCCGCCGGAGCCGGTGGCGATAAACTCCGGCTGCTTGGGATTCTTTTCAGTGATGCTGGAGGTGACCCAGACGATCGCTACCATCATCAACATGAGGTGGATGAACAGCGAGACGACCAAGCCCCGGATGCCGAGAAGACGTTGGAAAAGATGCCGCACCATCCCGCCAAATCCAATCTGGGCCAACGGCGGCGTCGAAGGATCGTCGGACGAACGTTCGCGAAGTAGCTTCTCCTTTTGTTCGCTCATCGCTACCCCAGATTACTCTCCGCCGAAAGCCCCCATCAATCATCATGTCCCGCCGACACCGAACCGTCACCCTTCTGCCATCTTTGAAATGCGGTTCGCACGTTTTTCCGGCACCACTTCCGCTTATCGAGGTAGGGACGCGTCGGCGACGCGTCCGTGGTATCGCTGTTCGCCGCAGGGCGAACCCAGGTAGGGGCACGATTTATTGTGCACTCCTTTACTGGAGGGCGCGGCGAAGCCACGCCCCTACCCTCGGCCGCCCTGCGGCGGCCCACCACCCTGCCTCTCACTGGTCCACCGAGCCTCTGAGCCTCTCACCTCGCGCTCCTACCTCCCGACCCGTAACTCCCGCTCCACCGTCTCCACCGCCTCCTCCATACGCCCCATCGCATTGCGCAGCACGGCGTCGACGACTTCGCTATTCGGGATGCGCCGGTGCGAGGCGAGGATCGCCTCAATCGAGCAGATAAGCAGCGGTGTCGGCGCATCTACGAGAAAGAACTTTACTCCGCGGGTCTCGGCATTGAGCCGGGAGACCATCCGGTGGGAACGTCCCGCGTCTTCATCGTCCAACGCGAACGGCAGCACGACCTGCAGGTTCATGATCTCGGGCGCCACGTCGGCATCAAAGGATAAGGTGAACTCCCGGCGATCTTTCCGGAAGACCAGCCCGCCCCGATGGGGTCCGGATTGCGGCAATAGTCGCGACTGTTCCCAAGTGACCTGGTTGATCGCGCGACTGTAGAGCATCCGCAGCTCTTCGAAGGGCATCAGCATATCACTTCTGCGCGGCGCGCAGTTGGAGATTAGCCTCGGCGAACGCCTCGCCCATGAGCGCGAAGGTCTTGGCGCAACCGAGATAATGATAACCGCCGTTGGAGGCACCGCGCTTCAGCATCGCGGATTCGTCTGCGGGGATCAGCTTGGCTTCGTAGTCCTTGAGATAAGCCTTCTGTTGCGGCTCGGTCATCTTACCGTCGGCATTGGCCGAGCGCTTGCTCTTGTTCTTGAGCTCAAAGGCCATCTGGCGGACCTTCTCCTTCTTGTCCTGGATGGCGCCCAGTTTCTCGTCCCAGAACGGTGCGGTCCGGACGGCAATCACGTTGCCTTTGAATTCAGCCAGCGACGCCGGTGCGGCCATGGCTTCGCGGAAGGCAAGGTTGTCCTCGCTGCCGGGGTCCTTGCCGCCGACGCCCATGACGCCGATGACAAACGGAAGCTTGGGAGCGCCGAGGTCCTTGCGGACATCGCGAATCAGCGCGCTCATGTATTCCGAATACAACGCGAACCGATTGCCCGCCGCACCCTTGGGCTGCTTAGGATAGAAGTTCGAGTCCACCATGTCGTTGAATCCCTGCAACCAGATGAACCCGGCCAGCTCGTAGCCTTCCTTAGGGTCGTAGGCCGGACAGACGCGGCCCGGATTAGCGAGCACCTGCTTGGCATGCGCCATCATGAGGCGATAGTAATGGCCGGAGTTGGCGAGCGGATGTTTGTCGGTCTCAAGGTCGCGGGCTGTCCGCGGATACGGACCCGCGCCCGGCGAGCGGAAATCATAGTTCAGCGACTTGCCGCCCCAAGCAGCCTTGATGATCAAGACAGGGCCTTTACTGGCACGCTCCATCGCCAGGCCGAAAGTATACTCGGGACCAATCTTGCCGCCGTCTTTCGTCGGGTCCTGGCGCGAACCATAACCCGTCGTCAGCGGGCCGAAGCCTTCGCCGTTCTTATCACCACTGCCGGTGAGATAGGTGATCCACACATTCTTCGCGGCCGCTGGTTTACCGTCCGGACCGAGCATACGCTTCAGCAACGGCGCCGTCGCGGGGTCTTCGCCGATGTAGTCGATCGTCTCGACCTTCGCATGGCCTTCCATGTTGGACTGCCCCACGAGGATGTAGACCTGCAAGGGCTTCGCCGTGACGGCGCACGCAGCCATGACGAACCACGCAAACAAGGGGTATCTCATACCCCCACCATACCCCTCTCAGCCCCTCCCGCAACCCGAAGCAGAATGGATGGCTAAATAGAAGGCTACGTAGAGGACTGGATAGATCAGAGGAGGAACTCAAGGGGAGACCGGAAACCGGAAATGATGCGGTGGATATATGGCCCAGCTAACTATCCGGTTCCCCTATGCTGCCCCCTTTGAGTGCTGTATCCGTCTGGTCCACCGAGCCTCCGAGCATCTGTGCCTCTAGTTTGCCCTCACCGCGGCTCCACCGCGCTACCACCCTACCGCCCGACCTTCTCGCGAACGCGGATCGTGCGCACCGACGAATGGGCCGTCCTTCACCGGTTGGCCGACCGCCTGGGTCGAACCGATGGTCTCCACTTCGTTTAGTACATGGCCGCGACGACGGAGGTCAGCCTTCATGGCCTCGGGCATCGACTTCTCGACCCGCAGTTCATCCGGACTCCACTGCTGATGGAATCGCGGACGCGCTAAGGCCTGCGCCGGGGTATCGCCCTCGTCCAGGATGTGCAGCAGCGCCAGGAGCGTCTGCGAAATGATCGTCGGTCCGCCGGCTGCACCAATCGCCAGCACAGGGCGATCCCCTTCGAAGACGAGCGTGGGTGACATGCTGGAGAGCGGACGCTTACCGGGCGCAGGGAGATTAGCTTCCGCGCCGACCAGACCAAACGCGTTCGGGGCGCCAGGCTCGGAGGCGAAGTCGTCCATCTGGTTATTCAACACGACGCCCGTTCCCGGGACGACAACCTTGGAGCCATACGAGGTATTGATGGTCGAAGTGCAGGCGACCCAGTTGCCCGCGGCGTCGGCCGCTGAAAAATGCGTGGTGTGCTTTTCAAAGACATGCTCATCCGCGCGCGTCGGCGTGCCGTGGTCCTTGACCTTCGTGACCTTGGTGACGTCGATCTTCGCGGCAAGGCTCTGGCCGTAATCCTTGTCGGCTAGCCCGCGCGGCACCTTTGTGAACGCGGGATCGCCCAACCAGAACGCGCGATCGGCAAAAGCGAGTTTCATAGCTTCAGCGATGACGTGCGGGGCGTCCGCCGCGCGGATGGGGCCCTTGGCTTCGAGGATGTTCAGAATCTGCGCGACGTGTACGCCGCCGGAGCTGGGCGGAGGCATGCCGACGATGCGGCGACCATGGTAAGTGGTCTCGAGCGGGGTGCGGCGCTTGAAAGCGTAGGCCGCAAAATCCGCCTCAGTGATGAGGCCGCCGTTCTCACGCATCCACTTGGCCGCGGCCTGGGCGAACGGGCCACGATAGAACCAATCAGGTCCGCCGGCCCCCAACGCACGCAAGGTCTTCGCGAGTTCGGGCTGCTTATGAATCTCGCCCTCCTTGAGCGGCGATCCGTCGGCGTGCAGGAAGATGGCGCGGGACGAAGGGAACGTAGCAAGGTCCTTGGCGACGGCGACAATGCGCGAAGCATAGGCGCGGGATAGGGGAAAACCGTCTTCGGCAATCTTGGCAGCCATCTCGCAGTGCACCTTCCACGGTAGCTTGCCGTAACGCGTCACGGCTTCATGGAAGACCGCGGCCTGCCCGGGGACGCCGACCGCAAGGGCGCCGGTGCGACTCAGCTCGGGCACGGCATGGCCATTGCGCATGAACATGTCGGGCGTCGAAGCCGCCGGCGCGGTCTCGCGTCCATCGAGGACGATAATCTCTCCAGAAGGAAGCCGGAGCAGCAGGAAGCAGCCACCGCCGAGACCAGAGTTATGGCTATCGACCACGCCGAGCACGAGGCCCGTGACCACCGCGGCGTCGACCGCGTTGCCGCCTTGGCGCATGATCTCGACTCCCGCCTCGCTGGCCAAGTGATGCACCGCGGCGACCATGCCACGACGTGCTTCTTCAGCCGCCTGACCCACGACAGTCAACAGCATGAGCACGAACAGGGGCAGCCGCTTCATGCACTCACCTTACCCCGCCCCTTCCACCCTGCAACCCGAAGGTAGGGATGCGATGACATCGCATCCGTTCTATTTAAGGGTGGGTCGAGCATCCCTGCTCGACCGTGGCCGACCAAGGATGGTCGGCCCTACCCATGACCCCTCAAGCCGACACGACGTAAAATCCCTCGCGACGCAGGACCGCGGCTACCGCGGCTTCGCGTTCCTTGGAATCAGTGCGCAACGGACGGGCGAGCATGTAGATCTCCTTCTTCACGGCTGGCTTGAGCCCATCAAGGTCAGCCAAGCGCTTGGACAGCTCGATCGGACGGATGCCATACTTATAAATCCAACCGCGCTGTGACTTATATTTAAGCAAGTGTTGCAGGTAACGCTCCACAGTCGGCAGGCCGGTCTCGCCGACATAGATGACCTGCTTCGGCGACTTCTTACCTTCGCCGTTGGCGCGTAACACCCGGTTCTTATCCGCCGGAGAGAAGTGCTTCAGCGGCATCAGCAGGCCGGCGTAGACGATGCGTTGAGCGGTGCTTTTGCGTTTGGCCATACCCCTAACCTGCCCAATTGCCCGCCACCCGCAACCCGAAGGTAGGGACGCGTCGGCGACGCGTCCGCCCACTCGGTCGCGACACCGTCGCGCCCCTACCCCCACTTGAGAATGGGTTGTATCGTTGGATGGTTGAATGGAAACCCGCCACCTGCCACCTAGGGCTGCCACCCGCCACCTGAAACGACAAACCTCGGTCCACGTGCCCTCCGGCCCTCGTGTCCTCGATCAGTGTCTCCCTTGCCCCCTCTCGGCTCCGCCACATTATCTCCCCCATGCCCCTGATGACCGATCGCCGCTCCTTCCTGCGTACCCTCGCTGGCGCGACCGGCGCCGCCGCCCTCTCCGCTGGTTGCGCCAGCCGGCCGACAGCGAGTCGCATTGTCGATACGCACACGCACTTCTACGACCCGACCCGCACCCAAGGCGTGCCGTGGCCGACGAAGGGCAGCTTCCTCGATCGCCCGGTCCTCCCGCCCGATTGGCAACGGGTCGCCGCCCCGCACGGGATTCGCGAGACGGTGGTGGTCGAAGCCAGCGCCTGGATAGAGGATAACGACTGGATCCTGCGCCTTGCCGACGAGCAACCGTGCATCGTGGGCTTTATCGGTAACCTGCGTCCTGCGGAAGCGACTTTCCCCGACCATCTTCGCCGGCTCGCCGCCCATCCACTCTTCCGCGGCATCCGTATCCCCGCGGGTAAACTGAGCGCTAATCTGGCCGACCCGGTCTTCGCGCGCCATCTCGGCCAGCTGGCTGACCGCGGTCTCGCGCTCGATATCAATGGACTCGGCGACTTCCCGGGAGCCCTGCGTCTCGCCCGCGACTTCCCGAGCCTGCGCATCGTCGTCGACCACGTCGGCAACGTCCGCGACCCGCAAGCACCGGACCTCGCCTGGCGCGAAGGCATGCGTCGCCTCGGCGCCGAGCCCAACGTCTACTGCAAACTCTCCGGACTCGTCGAACCCATGAAGACTCCGCACGGCGGCGCGCCGACGGACGTCGCTACCTACCGACCCACGCTCGATCACGTCACCACCTCATTTGGACCGACGCGTGTGTTCTATGGCAGTAACTGGCCCGTCTCGGATAAAGGCGCGCGCTATGCCGACGTCTTCGGGCTCGTGGCGGATTATTACGCCGACCGCACCACGGAAGACCGCGAACGGTTCTTCTGGCGCAATTCCCTCGACGCGTATCGCTGGGTCACTCGCAGCGCCGCAGTCTCGAGGTAGGGACGTGACGGCTGCATGGAGGGCTGAGTCGATGACTGCCCTCCCACGGTCTCCCTGTTCGCCGCAGGGCGAACCATGGTAGGGGCGCGATTTATCGTGCACTCCTTAATGCAGAGGGCGCGGCAAAGCCACGCCCCTACCTTCGGCCGCCCTGCGGCGGCCTACAACCGAAACAATGCCTGGTTCTGGTCTTCCGAGCCACTGGTCAACCGGTCAATTATTGGCGCGGCTGCGCCGCGCCTCAAAACCTCCAGCGCGAGGAGAGACCGACAATCAGTCCCGGAGCGAGGTCATAGGTCGACTCGACGCCACCGACTTCGCGACGCGCTTCGGCGCGGAAGGCCCAGCCCAAGGTGATCTCATCGATTCGTCCGTCGGCGTTACGACGCAGGCCGAAGAGCGCAGCAATCCGCTCGCTTTCGTAATCCTGACGCTGACCGGCGAGGTCCGCGAGGCGGGCTTCTTCCTGCTGGAAAGCGAGGGTCAGCGAGGCCCGCCAGGCTTCGTCGAGCTTGCGCTCGAGGACGAGAGACTTGCGGCCAGTGCCGAGCGACCAATCCGGCGCGAACTGCCAGCGAAAGGTCGGGACGACCAAGATCATCGGCGAACGGACCGCGCGCGTTTCGGCGAGGAAGAGATAACCGAGGGTGAAAGTTTCTGAGCGACGCCAGTCGGCGCCATAGAGAGCTTGGACCGTGAGGGCGTCACCGAGGGAGACGCTTTCCGCGGCGTCCCCGTTGACCTGCAGGACAGCATAACGGGAACGACCGGCTTCAGTGGAAGCGTAACCGCTCAGATTGAGCGAAGCGCCGCGGACGAGATCGAAGTCGACGGGGGCGGCGGTCCAATCGTGACGCGTCTGCGCATAACGGAAACCCCAGTCGTATTGCCAGGAGCCAGTCTTCAGTAGCGGGAAATTACCCGTCACCTCGAAGCCCGTCGCGCGATCCTCAGCCTTACCACTACCGGAAGCCGAAGCGGAAGTGAACCGGACACCCACGCCTTCGAAACCAGGACGAGGACGCGGGGCTTCGGCGAAAAGAGCGGCACCGAGGAGCAGAGGCAAAAGACGGGAGATCATGCTCCGTATCATCCTGATTCCCGGGGTAAGTCAAATGAGGTCGGCGGACGGGCCAATCCGTCGCAATGGGAGACCGGAAACCGGAACAAATGCTGCGAACATAACCCCAGCCAATCATCCGGTCTCCGGTTTCCCTTTAAGTTATGTCTATCCTGTCCGAGGTAGGGCCAAGCATCCCTGCTTGGCCGCACGGCCGACCAAGGATGGTCGGCCCTACCCTATGCCGTGACGCGATCCCGACCCTACCCAGCTTTCCCCGCGTCACTTGGATTCGCCTCCAGGATCACAATGCGGCACCCGCGGCCGAGGGCATCCAGCACGCGCTGCAGGGAGCACAGAGTGTCGTAGTCGTTGGCGTAAGCGCAGACCAGCGTGTCATTGCCGGGACAGGCTCCATCGACGAAGCGGAGGCCTTCGGCTTCGATTGCGTCGCCGATATCGACCTTATCCTTCTCGGCCCGCAGGCCCTCGAGCAGGCCCGAGAGATAAGCCGTGGCCGCAGCTTCGGGGGCGTTGTTGCGGCACCAGGCCGTCACGAAACCTTCGTCGCGGTCGCTGTCGATATCATCATCTAGTTTATAGGAGCTCGAGGGCAACCCCTCGGCTTCGATGTATTCAAGCGTCTCAAGGAACGTCGGCGCCCGACGACCGATGAATTCGCGCCACGTCTCGTCCTCGCGACCGCCGTCGGCCTCTTCGTCGAGCAGATCAACGTCGTCAATGCCCTCATACTTTCCCGTACCGAGCTTCTCAAGCGCCCGGATAACATCGTACTCGCCGGCGGCTTCGAGCTTTTCTCGATACGTCCGGGTCGGCGGCTCATCGTACGGCGTGCCATTGAGATAAAGAGCGTAGCCGTCACCGGACTGCCAGACCGCGTTCAGCACATCGTGGCCTGATGGAATTGGATCACCCGGCCAGGCCGGCAGCAGCTTGCCGGCGGAAGCAGCCTTGGTCTCATCGACCAGCTTGAACCAGTCGGCGGTGAACAGGGCGAGCCCGCCCAGCGTGAGGGTTTTCAGGAATTCGCGTCGGTCATAACTCATAGTGCACTCATTCTACTATACCTATACATTCTGTCTAGGGGGTCGGTTGTCATAGAGTGGCATACTAAAGCCTAGGTGGTAGCGGTTAGCGGTTGGCGGTTGGGAAAACCTATTAAAAGCGCCGAGGGCTGGATGAATCAGAGGCAGGAACTCAAGGGGAGACCGGAAACCGGAAAGGATGCTTTGGGCATAAACAATGACCCCAGCCAATCATCCGGTTCCCCTTTGTGCCCTACGGCTTGTCTAGTCCACGAGCCCTCCAGCCCTCGTGTCCTCGATTAGCGTCTCCCTTACCCACTGGTCAACCTGTCAACCGGCCAGCTAGTGTCAGGTCTGGCCAACTGGCCCACTGGTCAACCGGTCAACTTGTATGTCCTGCCCCGACCCCTACCCCTTTACGCCCATTTGCACTTTTACCTTTCCGCATTAGCTTCTCCCTATGCCTAAGCCCGACAAGAATGACATCGAGCGACTCAGTCGCGGTGAGTCGACCCGTGGCAAGATCGGTAATCGAGGCGTCGGGCATCGGCTGACCCAGAAGGAACGGATCCTCTTCGAGGCGGCCAAGCGCCAAGGCTTCCTGAAAGTCCCGGTCGCCGGTATCCGGAAGAACGTGATCAATATCTATCGCCTTTGGTGCCAAGCTTCCGAACGAGAATTCATCACCCGCTGACACCTCAAGGCCAGGTCAGCTGGCCGGGCCGTTCCGAGATACCAGCGCGACCAGGTTGAAGTGTTTAGGGCACGATTGAATAGGACCCAATCCACCCGCCTTAGCCGGCCTTATGCACTATTTAAGCCATATCTAGGCTACTGATACAGAATAGTCACATACGGACATCCGGGAGAACCCTTCCGATATTTGACTCCGCCAAAGCTGGGCGTATCTTCATAAATCATCACTCCTTAACATGTTTAAAAAGTTCAACTTAACCGACCGTCTGCTGTTTATCGCGGTCTTTTTAGTCATCATCTTTTCGAAGCTCCTTTATTTGTCGGACTACAAGTTGGAGGCGATCTTCGTTGGCCTTTGGGCCCCTTCTATCCTCGTCCCCTATTTCGCGGTCTTCATCTTCATCCTGTTCGGTATCGCTTTTTTCGCCGCCATGCAGCGGTTCAAGAAAATGAATGCCGACGACCGCGCTGAAGGTCTTAAAAAGCCCGGAGCCTAAGTCCTCTGTCTATTTATCTGCGTAGGCTCAAGGGCCGCAGCGGAAAATAAATCGAGGGGGAGTTTAGTTAGTAAGCACGATCAAAACGTGCTCTTAACGACCAGACATTTCTGCCCGACGCATAGGCATGGCGTCGATCAAGGCGAAGAGCGTCGGGACATCGACCGGCGCGCCACGGTCGAGCTTCACGCCGCCATCCTTACCCACCAAGCGGACCCGGAAGACTTTC
>JBEEKW010000039.1:0-18431 GCA_041168485.1 Verrucomicrobiota bacterium | reverse complement strand
ACCTACAAGAACCTCTTCGTGAAGAGCAACCTCTCCGGCGAGTTCACCGAACTCAACGGCTACTTGGTGCGCGACCTCAAGAAGCTCGGTCTCTGGAGCCAGGAAATGATGCAGCAGGTCAAGTACTTCGACGGCGAGCTCAAGGACATCCCGGAGATCCCCCAGGTCATCAAGGACAAGTACCTCACGGCCTTCACCATCGAGAACAAGTGGCTCATCGACGCCGCCGCCCGCCGCCAGAAGTGGATCGATCAGGCTCAGTCGCTGAATCTCTTCCTCCCGACCCCGGACCTGAAGATGCTCTCGCATATGTACCAGTACGCCTGGCGCACCGGTCTCAAGACCACCTACTACCTCCGCACCCTCGGCGCCTCCAACATCGAGAAGGCCACGGTCGAGAAGGCTCCCACGCCCGCCAAGGCCGACAAGCCGACCTATACCGAAGCCGAGAAGAGCGCCTGCTCCATCGAGGCCATGCGTAACGGCGGCACCTGCGAGTCCTGCCAGTAAGGAGCGAGTGGAGGACACGAGGGCCTGATGACTAGAGGGCCGGAGACATGAGGGCGTTCGCAAGGACGCCCTTTTTGTTTCCTAGGTAGGGGCGCCACTGCGTGGCGTCCGTTCGCCGACGCACTTGCGTTGCGCCGGGCTAGATCACGGAACGTTCCGAACTCCGTCCGCCCACGGACGCGACGCAGTCGCGCCCCACCCTTATGCCCCAGCCAATCACCCGGTCTCCGGTTTCCCTTTGAGCGTCCTTTTTCTTTTCCTCCTGTCCTCTTTTCCTCCGGCCCTCTATCTTCCCCCCATGTCCGATATCGCCACTTCTGCCGGTAAGGTCTGCGTGCTGTCTCGGGAAGAATCCTTCGCCGAGCTCGCCCGCCGCATCAACGCCCTGGCCGCCCGCGGCCCCGCCTCCGTCGGCCTCAGCGGCGGTTCCACGCCCAAGGCGTTCTATGCCTGGGCAGTCCACACGGGCGCCCTCACGCCCGAAGTCATCGCCCGGATAGACTGGCACGTAAGCGATGAACGCTGCGTGTCGCTATCCTCTGATGATTCTAATTTCGGCCATGCCGTGCGCGGCATGCTCGACGCGCTCGGCGTCCCCGCCGCCCGCCGCTTCCCTTGGCCTGTCGAGCTCGCCCCAGTCGAAGCCGCAGCCGCCTACGAGGCCGCCTGGGCCCAGCGTTCGCCGGCCAAGGCCTTCGACCTCTGCGTCCTCGGTCTCGGCGACGACAGCCATATCGCTTCGCTCTGGCCCAAGTGCCCGCTGATCGGCCAGCAGACCGGCCCTCGCTTCACCGCCACGGAATGGCCAGGCCGCGGCTGGCGCCTGACCATCACCGAAGCGGGTCTGGCGCAGTGCGCTGCCATCGTGGTGCTCGTCGGCGGTGCCGGCAAAGCCGTCGCCTTGCGGGAGATCGCCTGCGGAGAATTTGCGCCCCAACTGCACCCGGGTCAGGTGCTGCGAGCGCATGCCTCCCGGGTGACCTGGCTCGCTGATCAAGAGGCCGCCGCCGGCCTCTGAGTCGCTTTACTGCGCCTTCGTCTTGGTGGCGCCTTCGCTCGCTCCTTCCGCCTTCTTGGAGGGTGTCTGGGCGACCTTCTCCACGTCGTCGGCTGGCTTAGGGGCATTCTGGTTTTTCAAGCTTTCGACCGTGAGGTGGCCGGCGACGTGCTGCATCATTGTGTACGTGGTGAAGCGGTTCTCCGGTTCGGCGCCGGGGTTTTCGAGGACGAAGTAGAGGCGGCGGATCTTCTCGTTGAGGAGGAGGGGGGCGCGGAAGATAAGCTTCTGGGTGCCATCCGCGTCGTTGATGCCGAGGAAGAAGTTCACGACTTCTCTTTTGGTCATGATCGTCGGGCTGGGCGTGCGCTTCCCGGGTTCCGCGAAGAAGACCTTGCCACCCATGCTGCAGAGGAGCTTGGTCTTGGAGAAGTTATAGACATGGAAGGCGCCGAACGGGAAGTTCTCGAGGTTGATATTGAACGAGCGGGTCATCACCTTGCGGGTGCCGTCGACCGAGAAGAGGATGGCGAGGGCTTCCCGGTCGTCCGGTCCGAGGTTAAAGTTCACGAACGGGAACCAGGTCTCGATGGGCGCGGCGCCGGCTTTGCCGCTCGGGTCCGGCATGGTGCCCTTACGGACGATGGCGACGGTGGCGGGTCCTTCGTAGAGAATCGTGCCACTGGGGCTCATCGATGGGGGGGCAATCGGCGTGACGCCGTTGTCTCCCTGTACGCCGAGTTCCAGGATTTCGCCTTCGCCCAGCGTCGGCTGTTCCCACCACGTGATGGTGAGGGCACAGCTCCGCTCGGATTGACCGCGCGCCTTGGCCTTACCGCCGGCCGCGGCCGCCGGTTTCTTGGGTTCAGGGGTTTCCCCCGCCGGTTTCTTGGCGGCGGGTTCGTCCGCGGACACGGTGAGGGTGAAGGCGGCAAGCAGCAGCCCCGCCAGGAGTTTCCTGAAGTTCATGAAATTAGATTTCGTTGGCGTTGAGCCAGCGGATGGAGCTCGCCTTGAAGCGACGACCGAGGAGGCGGTTGATATTCCAGTTCTCCTTTTCGTAAGCGGTGGCGCCGGCGGGCAGTCGGTAGTTTCCGCTGCTCACGAAGTTGCTTTCATACGGATCGACTATCGGGATGAGGTCGTACTCCTTGGTGAAGTTACCGTTCACGCGGTAGGCGGACTTGCGGCGGTTCATCTCCTCGTAGGCCGGACCGCGAGCGGAGGGTAGCATGAACTGGGCGGTGCGCTGGACGACGACTTCGACCCAGGCGCGGCCGATGGTGTTGCCCGCGTTGTCCAGAGCCTCGCCGTAGGCGCGGACGGTGAACGTGTCGGAGCGGGCCGTGAGGTTCGGTCCCACGGTGTTGAGCACGTCGAGCTGGGTGATCACCTTCGGGGCGCCGAGGCCGGCGGTCACCTTATCCTTATCATTCGTCTCGCTCATTGAGGCGATGTTCGGGAAGCGTACGGCAACCGGGTTGGTGGCCTTCTTCAGGACGCCGTAGGTACCGGGTCCGTCGTTGTTCTTGTCCGTGAAGTTTGAGTTTGCACCTCCTTGTCGACCGCCAGCGTTGCCGTTCGGGTCGATGAAGCTCGTGCTCAGGTTCGGTGCGTCCGGCGCGGCGAAAATGCCGCTGGAGAGCCCCCCGCCGGCTTCGGCGATGGCATTCTTATTGATGCCGGACTTATCGATGGCCGCCTGCAGGGCGCCCTTGAGTCCATGCTCGGAGGCGAGGAGGCGACGGTTGATGAAGTCGCCGAGCGACATGAACGGGCCGCGATCGCGGACTTCCTTCACCACTTGAGCGGCGAGGGCGTCGATTTCGGCGTCAGTCAGTTCACGGTAGTTATTCCAGGCGTTGGATACGCCCGTAGTCGATTTGAAGGAGCGGGCGAACTTGGTCAGCACGGTGCCGCTGGCGGACGAGCCGTCGGGCAGGGTCTGACCGCGCATACCGGCGAGTACGGCCTTCCAGGCGTTCTTCGACGTGGAGTTCACGTTGAAGCCGCCATCGTAAAGGGCATTACGCGCGAGGTAGGTCGGGTGCGGGAACTCGTTGGCCGCAGGGAAGGCCCCGTTGGCCACCGCCGCCTTGGTGTCGGGCTGGAAGACGACCCGCTTGTTGGCCAGCGGGTTATAGCCTGCCTCCAGAGCTTCCTTGATCGACTGGAACGAGGACTCATCGAAGGTGCTGCTGTTGCCGGCGGCCTTCTTGAGGGCGTTCTTCTGGTCCGTGGCGACTTCGGTGCTGGTCGGGAGATCCGGTCCCGACGGGAACATGTTCTTCTCGCCGGGGAGCGAGTAGGATGTCGCCTGCAGGTTCAAGCCGCTGAAGTAATAAGCGTCCCAGAGGGCAAGGTTGGCGGCGAAGGCGTGGTCAGTGCGCACGTGAGCGAAGTTGCGGATGATGCGCGTGCCTTCGTGGATGCCGACGTAACCATTTTCGGGAATGGCCTTGTCGTCCCCGGTTTCGAGCTTGGGTCCTGGCCAGTCGGTGATCTTGGTCAGGTCCATGATGCCGGGGTGGGCGAAGGACGAACCGACGGTGAAGTCGGCGTCGGTGTTGACTTGGGCCGTTCCCGCAGAGCCGAGCTGCGCCAGCGAGAGCAGCGGCCGGCGCGGAATCGGAAACAGGACGGTATCGGTGCGCTGCGTGGTAGGTGGACTGACGCTGTCTCCCCAGTAGGCGTTCTCATTATTGCCCGAGAGGGCAATCTGGGGCTCAGCGTCCAATCGGCGCTGGGAGAGCACCCAGCCGATGGGCGTATGGGCCTTACCGTCATAACCGAAGAGGTGGGCCTGCTGCGGGCGCACGCTCAGGAAGTAGGGCGACATCGGGGCGGCGTAGATTTCCGCGGGCGTCGTCAGTTTACTGTTCACTTGACCCGTGGGGATGGACTGAAACTTAAAAGCGCTGGCCGTTTCGGTGGCCGGATACCAGATGTTCTTGGTCTGGGCTTCGGCGGTCATTTCGGCCGAGCGCAGGACGAAATCGCTGAGGAAGAACGGCTGCTTCGTGTCACCCAGATCTTTTCTGACCAGGCCAACGACACGGCCGTTGAGCGTGCCGGCTCGACCCGAGGTGATCTCCGGTCGGCCAAACTCAGGGTCGCCGTTCTGCGGACCAAAACTGACCTGCTGGCCGTTGACGTTCGCGTCGCCGCGCCAATTGACGTTGGTGTGGGAGGCGGGGTTCTGCCCAGTCGCAATTCGGTAGTCGGGCGTGCGGGCCGAACCTCCAGGTATGCCCTTTAGCCATTCTTCGTTATACTGGATGATGCTTGACCAGTGTCCGTTGTCATTGCCATACAGAGGCCAGCCGGCGGTGAGTGCCTGGAAGTTCAGAATCAGGGATTCGTCGACGAGGTGCTGGCCGGGAGCCGTGCCGGAGCCTTCGTATTCGTAGCCCGTGACCACGCCCGTGGAAGGGTTGTAAGAGGGCGGGAGGGTTTCCTTCGAACCAAACCAGCGGCGGTCAGGGTTAAGGGATAGCCCGTCGATGCTCTTGTTGCCGATGAGGTAGAAGTTCCAGCGCTGGTGGCTGCTGACGGCGGTGGTGCCGTTACGTTTGCGAGGGAAGACGTAGGTGGCAGGGAAGAAGGGATCGCCTTCTTCGCCGACCACGCGGTTGTCGTAGTTAACCCAGCCGGAGTTGCGGGCGCTGAAGGTCAGCTCCGGATTCGGGCCGGAGCCAGGGGGCGGAGTGGCCATCTGTAGCTTGAGCCTCTTCGCCGTTCCATCCCAGCTCGGCATCCCGAACTTGATATTGCGCGAATTGACCACGTCGTTCCAAAGATCGAGCGCGTTATGGTAGTTTAGCGTGCCGCCAACTGTGGCTCCGGCAACCGAGGTGCAATAGTTGCCGTAGAAACCTTGTTCCGGCACCATGCCGAGTCCGGTGGGCGAAGGGGGCGCGTATGGCTTGTTGTCGACACGGCGGTTCGGCATGAAGCCCCAGGTCCACATGCGGGCGTCTGGGGTGGTCTTGGCGTTATAGGCCGAAGGAATCGGCCAGTCACCGAACTGCGTCGAGACGTCGGTGCCTGAGCGGTAGCGGACGTTGTAGAACGGAGTCATCTTGTAGATGGCCGTGCTACCAAGGTCGTACCCGAAGTCAGTAGTCGTGATGATGGTATTGTTGGAGCGGGCAGACTTGTAGGTCCCACCGGTGGAGAGGTTCTTGGCGCTCAGCGTTTTGATCTCGCCTGGCTCCAGTCGGAACTTGCTGCCAGGTTTCACGAGGCGGAAGGAGAACGTGCGGTTTTCGTAAGTACCGTCACCCAAGGCGACTTCGCCGATGGTGAGATTCATCTGCCTGATGGTTCCGGCATAAAGGGGGTCGGTTTTCAGGACGGGCTCGAGGCCAGTCCGAGGGTCATAATATTGACGGCTGACGTCTCGGACACCCCAACTGCTAAGTGTGACGTTGAAGATATAGGGCAGGGAATCTCCGTTGGTGACCATCGAGATGCCTTCGAACTCGATCGCGACATCGTAGGGATTGTGGACCATGACGACTGGGTCGATGGTCACGCCGAGGGTGCCGTTCGGGTCGGCGCCAGTGGCATCCGTGAACACGCCGGAAAAGACCATCGAGAAGCGGACGATACTGGGCGTCAGGCTCATCGACGTCGGCCACGTCCGCGTGGTGGTCTCGGGTGGGGTGTTGAAATAACTATCGCCGGTCGCCGGACGAGGGATGGCTACGCCCATACGGTCGAAGTTGGTGATGATGTTCCCCAGCGTCGAGGCGTGCCCTTGAGCGCTGTTGTAATTGTGGGCGAGGATGTTCGGGTAGCGCAGGCGCTGTTCGGCCTGGAAGCTGGGTGCATCACTCGGTGCGGAGAAATTGTTGCGATAGTAGTAGCGATTGGCCGGGACGGCGCCACCGCCGGCGTAGAAGCCCTCCGGCCGAGAGGCCAGGTCCCAGTTGGCCCAGCCTGAACCGCTCGCGGAGCGGCCGCGTTGCATCGGCTCGTTGCGGTTACCGGAAGCGTAGGTCAACGGTTCGACGCCGCGGGCGACGACGGCATCAGCCGGCGCGGCGGGCTGGCCGCGGAGGGCGCCGCTCGACTGTCCGGCTTGCTCGACCTCACGCTTATACATGCGGTAGTAGTTGCGGTAGAGATCCCACGTCGGGCCGCGGACGATGCGGCCGATGAGGTTCTCGGCGTTATTGTCGAGCAGTTCGGGCCAAGGGCGCACGTTGACGCGCTGGGTGAGGTTATTGCTGGCACTGGTGACACTCCAAGTCGTCGCGGTGGCGTTGGGGCTATTCTCGGTGTTGGCGATGAGGCGCGAGACGGTGACGCCCGTAAGAGCGTGGGTATAGGATTCGAAGAAGGCCGAGCGGAGCGGCGCTTCGTAGACGAAACCGAGGCGCTCTGGCGTCTCGTTGCCATTGCGGGTGACGAGGGAGTTGTAGGAGTTGCCGAGCAGGATCTTCAGGTAGCGTGGCGCCCATTCCGAGGCGCGCGGCGAGGCGAGGAGGAGCTGATTATCCGAGCCAAGCTTATCGACGAGGTTCGGGCGGTTGTAGTCGAGGTCGACGGCTAGGCCGTTGGCGCCGAGGCCTGGCGTGGTGACGGCCGCGTTGGGCGAACCGTGGAAGAGGGACTGCTTGCGGAGGTTGATGGCGCCGGTGATCGTGGAGTCCTTCTGTCCTGGATAGAGCTCGATGCCGCGATACATCGAGTAGGGCAGCTCGAACGCGGTCGAGAGGTCGATCTTCACGCCGCCACTATAGGTATCGGTCAGCGTCGAATAGGAATAGGTCGTGATATCGTGCCAGAGGATTTTGGCCGCGTCGCTCATCGCTTGGCCGGCCGCGACGCCGCCCTGCTTGGCGGCCCAGGCGGAAAGACCTGACATGCCCACTGCCTTGGAGAGCTGGTGGGCCTGCGGATTACCAGCCGCGTCGGTGATGTCTTTGGCGCGCCAAGTGTCGAAAGTGTAGCCGATGGGCAGTATGCCCTTGGCGTTGATGCCTTCTTTGATCGCATCGCCGGAGCCGCCGATGACGCCGATGGAATTGCGCTGATTGGCCGAGCCGGCGAAGCCCTTGTCCCAATCTTCGGTGGAGAGCCACGAACCGCCACTGGTCGCGGCGTAGTAATCCGGGAGGTTGACCTTGGCCTTCACGCCTTCGTCGCCGATCCAGAACGCATAACGACCGTTGGCGCCAAGCGACTTGGTGTCGCTAAAGGTGGGGCCGGGCAGGGGCTGCGGGCGCGCGTCGACGGCGCCCATGTAGTTACGCTGAAGGCCAGACAGGCCGGCCGGCAGGTTGACCGAGCCGTAGGAGACGAGCGGCACGATTTCCGAAGGAACGAGACTGATGGGGTTACCCAGATCGTCGATGTAGGCCTGCGCTTCGTCTAACCTAGCGGCGACGACAACGCGACGCGGGACGCCGTTGGAGTCATTGACGGTGTCGAAGTAGGTGCTGTTCGGGACGTAGTTCGTCGGCGTGCCAGAGAGTTCCGGCGAGGCGTTGACGTCAAACGGCGACGCTAGCCAACCCAGGAAGAGACGAGAGTCGGCGGGGTTGGTGACATCCCAGTCACGGACGCGCGTGGGGTCGACGCCGCCGGTCGCCCAGACGCCAGTGAGGTAGCGCTTTTGGTGGGATAGTTTGTTTTTAGTGGGGGCGTTGTTGTTGGCGCGATCCGTGCGACCGCGCACCGGGCCGGTGGTGGTGGCGTCATTGTTACCGACGGCGACATCATTGTCGGCATACATGTCCGCGCGCATGGTCACGCGCTGGTCGGGGCCGGCGAGCTGCTGCAGCTGGCCAATGGCGATACGGGCGGAGGCCAAGGCGTTAAAGCGGGCGCGAAGGTAGCCGGCGTGGCTCTGGGCTAAGCGGCTCTCTACCTGCAGGAAGGAGGCAAGGACGATCACCATCATCACCATGGCAGCCATGATGGTAAGCGACAGAACGAGGGAGAAACCTGAGCGTTTAAGTCTCATAGTAAATTGGGGTGAAATCACGGTAAACCACCCCAGAGGAAAGTCAAAGGATTGGTTATCCCCACTTGTTCCAAAAGACTGAATTAAATCATTTAAAATCATTTAAATGGCATTAAAACTCATAAAACAGGCATTTAAAGAGCGGGCTTGCGACCCTTTGGGGTTTGGGGACGCTCATGGGGTGCAAACCCTACTCCAAGGTGCCGGCATTTTCATCTGGCCGCTCGCGCTCTGCTCCCTGCTCGCCGTTTTTCTGGTCGTCGAACGCGCCCTGGCTCTGCGCGTCTCCCGCGTGGCCCCCGAGGGCGTTCTTAAGTCGGTCTTGAACGGCAACCTCGATCAGGTCGGCCCAGCCGACGGCGAGTCCGTCGCGGGCCGTCTGGTGCAACGGTGGAAGGACGGCGCTTCCGGCGAAGTGCTCAAGGCGTGGACGCGTAACGAACTGATCCGTCTCCATCGTGGTCTGCATCTCCTCGACAGTATCGTCGCCGCCGCGCCTCTGCTCGGCCTACTCGGTACGGTGACCGGCTTGGCGACACTCTTTCCTGAACAGGGCCTGCCTGACTCCCAGACGCTCACCCGCGGCGTCGGCCTCGCGCTGAGCACGACGATGATTGGCCTCTGCATCGCGATTCCAGCACTCATCGCCGCCAACTGGTTAGGCCGGAGAATGGAGATTCTTTCTTCCCGCCTCGACGTGCTTGTCGAAGCGCTGGAAGCCCACCGTCGATGAGTCTCGTCGTCGCCCGTCGCCGCCGTGCCGACATCAACGTGGTGCCGCTCATCGACGTGATGGTGGTGCTGGTTTTCTTCCTGCTGCTGAGCGGCCGTTTCGAACAGGCCCGCACGATGGCAATCATCCCGCCGACGGCTTCCGCCGGCTCCGAAGGGACGCCGGCCACGACGCTGGTCGTCGGTGTTGACCGCGACGGCAAGCTCTACCTAGAAGGGAAGGAAATCGCTTCCGCTGCGCTGGCCAAGGCTCTCGTCGACCACGCGCTGAAATCGCCGGGTACGGAGGTCGTGATTGTCGCCGACGAGCGTTCGCTCACTGGCGCAGCTGTCGGCGCGCTCGACGCGGTCGCCAAGGCCGGGCTGAAGCCGCGCCTGCAGACCCGCCAGCCGCGCTAATTTTCACCATGTCCAAGCGTCCCTCCGAAGCCCTCCGTCTGCTGGAGGCCTACACGCAAGCCCACGGCACATCCGGCCACGAGGACGCGGTCCGCGCGATCTTCGTCCGCGAACTCCGCGGCCGCACGCTGCAGGCCGATGGCCTCGGCGGCGTGCTCGCCTCGCCGGCCAAGGAAAAGAAAGGGCCCCGCGTGGTGCTCACGGCCCACATGGATGAGATCGGGTTCCTGGTGCAAGCGGTCACGCCTGACGGTTTCCTTCGCCTGACGCCGGTCGGCGGCTGGCCCGACGGCGTCCTCGCTGCCCAACGTCTCCGCATCTGGTCGCGCTCTGCGCAGAAGGAATTCATCGGCATCGTCGTCGCGCTCCCGCCTCATCAGGGCGGCGCCCAGGCCGCTTCAGCCGATAAGGTGCTCGTCGATATCGGCGCGCGCTCGGCGGAATCCGTCGTCCGCCTCGGCATCCGCCCCGGCGATCCGGTCGTGCCCGAAGGCCCATTCACGGCCCTCGCCGAGCCCGGTCTCTATTCGGCGAAAGCTTTTGATAATCGCGTTGGCATGGCCGCGCTCACGCTCGCGACGCATGAGCTCGACACCTCCGCGACGCCGTGCGATCTGCTCGCGGTCGCGACCGTGCAGGAAGAAGTCGGCTGCCGCGGTGCGGTCGTCGCCGCGCGTCTTGCGAAGCCCGACGTCGTCATCGTCCTCGAAGGCCCGCCGGCCGATGACTTGCCCGGCCTCGCTCCGCATGGCGAGATGCAGGGCGCCCTCGGCGGCGGCGTACAGGTGCGTGCCTACGATCCGACGGCGATCATGAATCCTCGCCTCGTCGACCTGACCCTCGAGGTGGCGGCGGCGAAAGGTATCCCTTGTCAGCTCACGGTCCGTCGCACGGGCGGCACCGATGCGCGTTCCTTCCAAGCCCACGATCTGGGCGTACCAGTCATCGTGCTCGGCGTCCCCGCGCGCTATATCCATACCCACAACGCGGTCATCGACCTCGCCGACCTCCAGGCCTGCGTCGACCTGTCCGTGGCGCTTGTCCGCCGCCTCGATGCGAAGACGGTGAAGAGCCTCACGCAATATCTGTGAGCCTCCGTCGCCGCCCCCGCCCAGTCGGGGGTGTCGGGCGCGTCTTCTGGCCTGAATCTGCACAATCCGCTTGAGAGGGGAGGGGGCTCCGCTGACAGTAGGCCCATGTGCGCGGACAAGAAACCCGCCTCAGCCTCCGGCAAGGAAGGCTTCGAGGCCGAACTGAAGAAGCTCGAGCAGCTCGTCGAGTCCCTCGAGTCTGGCGATGTCTCGCTTGACGAGCTTGTCGCGAAATATGAGGAAGGCATGCGCCTCCTGAAGTCCTGCCAGAAGTCGCTCGAGGCCGCGGAACTCCGCATCGAGCAGCTGGGCAAGCGCGGCGAAGACACGCAGGGCTGATGTCGCTCCTCGCGTCCATCCGCGGGCCGGAAGATGTCAAGGCCCTCGCTCCCGAGCAGCTCCCGTTGCTCGCGCAGGACATCCGTGAACGCCTCGTCGCCGTCACCGCCAAGAATGGCGGCCACATCGGTCCCAATCTCGGCGTGGTCGAGCTCTCGATCGCGCTGCACCGCGTCTTCGGTACGCCGCAGGATAAATTCGTCTTCGACGTGGCCCACCAGGGCTACGTGCACAAATTGCTTACCGGCCGCAACGGCGCCGATTTCGATGGTATCCGCACGACGGGTGGCCTGAGCGGCTTCCTTAATCGCGAGGAGAGCCTGCATGACGTCTTTGGAGCGGGCCATGCCGGCACGGCACTTTCTGCCGCCGTCGGCTTGGCCAACGCGCGTGACCGCCTCGGAGAGGATTCGCACGTCGTCGCCCTCATCGGCGACGCGGCCCTCACCTGCGGCGTCACGATGGAGGCGCTCAACAACGCCGCAAAGTCGACCAAGCGCCTGGTCATCGTCCTCAACGACAACGAGTGGTCCATTGACCGTAATGTTGGCGCGGTCGCCGACATCCTCAGCCGCCTCATCGTCACGCGCCCCTACAACAACTCGCAGAAGGGGCTGAAACGACTGCTGGGCAAGACGCGCTTCGGCACGAAGGTCCTCGATTTCGGCCGGAGCTTTAAGCGTCACGTGAAGAACTGGTACACGCACAGCTCCTCGCTCTTTGAGCAGTACGGTGTGCGCTACGTCGGCCCGATTGACGGCCATGACCTTGGCGCGCTCGAGCGTTATCTCAATTTCTGCAAGGACTCCACCGGCCCGATTCTCCTCCACGTCCGCACGGAGAAAGGCCGCGGCCTCGGCGCTGCCCTCAAGAACCCCGAGAAATTCCACGGCACGGGGGCCTTTGATCCGGAGACGGGCGACTCGCTCGCTTCCGGCGCTCCTGGCGCGCCCAAGGCTTGGCAGGATGTCTTTGGCGCGCTGCTCGTGCGCGAAGCCAAGGCGGATGTGCGCGTCGTCGGCATCACCGCCGCGATGCCTTCCGGTACGGGCCTCAATCAACTCAAGAAGGAACTCCCGGGGCAGTATCATGACGTCGGGATCGCCGAGGAGCATGCCACGCTCTTCGCCGCTGGCATCGCCGCCCGCGACCTTCGCCCCGTCTGCGCGATCTACTCTACCTTCATGCAGCGCGCCTACGACATGGTCATCCATGACGTCTGCCTGCAGCGCCTGCCAGTCACCTTCTGCATGGACCGTTCCGGCGTCTCGCCGAGCGATGGCCCGACGCACCACGGCCTCTTCGACATCGCTTACCTGCGCTGCGTCCCGAACGTCACGTTGATGCAGCCGAAGGACGAGGATGAGTTCTCGGACATGCTCCACACTGCGCTGAAGTCCGGTGCCCCGATGTTCATCCGCTACCCGCGCGGCGCCGCCGCCGGCAAGGCGATCAAGTCTCAGCCCGCGCTCATCCCGCTCGGGAAAGCCGAAGTCCTCCGCGCCGGCGTCGATGTCCAGCTCTGGGCGCTCGGCTCGATGGTGCCCGAAGCCCAGGCACTGGCCGACAAACTTACCGCCGAGACCGGTCTCTCCGTCGGCGTGGTCAACGCGCGTTTCGCCAAGCCGATCGACGCCACCTTGCTCGTCGAGCAGGCCAAGTCGGCCAAACTCATCGTCACACTCGAAGATGGCGCCGTCACTGGCGGCTTCGGTACGGGCGCGCTCGAGACGCTCGCCGAACACGGCGTACGTACTCCCATCGTCCGCCTCGGCTGGCCTGACCGTTTCGTCGGCCATGCTACCGACGTAAAGACGCTCCGTGCTGCCAACGGCCTCTCGCCCGACCAGATGCTGGCGACGGTGAAGGCGGCGCTGAAGTAGGGACAGCACCACGTGCTGTCCTAGTTGTATCTCATTCGCCGCAGGGCGAATTCAGGTAGGGGCACGATTCATCGTGCACTCCTTTTGAGGAGGGCACGGCGAAGCCGCGCCCCTACCATCGGCCGCCCTGCGGCTGCCTCTGCATCGGTAGGGCTGGCCATCCTTGGCCGGCCGCGGCCGAGCAGGGATGCTCGGCCCTACCTAAATGCGAACCAAATAAAAAGGACAGCACTTGGTGCTGTCCCTACCTATTGAGGAATCGAACGCCGCCTCAGAACTCGTAGCCGACGCGGAGGCGTGTTTCGTAGGGCGACTTCTTGGTGACGTTGAGGTCACCTTTGTTCGCCGGGGTCGCGGTCACCTGGGCCAACACGGTGAAGGTCGTGAAGAAGTTTCCCTGCTGGTAGCGCACGCACGGGCCGGCCAGCACGGCGGTGTATTGGTGGTCATTGAGCTCGGCCCATTCGGCTTCGACGATCGCCTCAGCCCCGAGATACCAGTTCGCCCCGACGGCGCAGGCTACACCTTGGGTGAGCTTGAACTTCACCGTGTCGGCATGCGTGGCGGTCTCGTGCTCAAGTTCGCCGATGATATTGGCCGCATAGATCCATTCGTCGCTCGCGCCGAAGTTATGCTGGAGGAGAAGCTTCGTCTCGAGCTTGAGCTGGTCGCGGTGCGCACCGTTCTTCGAGCTCACCTGCGAATAGCCTGGTTCGATGTAGAACGCCACGCCCCAGTCCTGGGTGTCCGGATTCGAGAGCATCTTCTTATACGCGATCTGGAAGCCGTCGAAGAGGAGGCCATCGCGGGTGGTCTGTTCGAAGTAGCGGGAGTTGACGTACACGGAGAGCTGCTCGTTTTCCGATATCCCCCATTCGACTTCCGTCTTCAGGTCGAAGCCGCGGTAGCGGGCATCATAGCCGCTGCCGAGATTGCGGCCGAGGCGGGCGGTGACCCACTGGACGATTTCCGTGCGGCTGGGTTTGATTGTTTCGGTGAGGTAGGAGTAGCCGAAGGGATTGTCGCAACCAATGGCCGTGGCGGCCGAAGCGAGCGTGAGCGTAGTCAGGAGGGCTTTCATAGGGGTGAAGGAGTTTCTGATAATGAGACTCACTCTCAGTTGTCAAATGGCAATTGAGACTCAGTCTCATCTTGTTGAGACTTGGGTTGTAATCATTCGGGAAACCAGAGATTTTAAGCGCTCACCGATGCCCCTCTTGATCGTCATTCCAGTGCGCAATGAGGAGCGCCGCCTCGGTCCCGGACTAGCCCGGCTGGCCGAGAGCCTGCAGGCCAACCAGTGCCCGGATGTGCTCATTGTGGTCTCGGACAATGGTTCGACTGACTGGACCCGCGCGGTGGCCATCGAAGCGGCCACGAAGATTTCGTATCGCGTGGTCTATCATCGCGCGACGGATGGCGCCGACAAGGGTGTAGCGATCTTTTCCGCCTGGGAGTCCGCTCCGGAAGGCTACGATGTTCTGGCTTACTGCGATACCGATATGGCGACGGATCCTGAGGCGCTCGTCCGCGGCTATCGACTCATCGTCGAAGGCAAGGCCGACCTCGTCGCGGGTTCGCGCTGGCATCGCGATTCGAAGGTCGTCGGGCGTTCTTGGAAACGCTCGCTCATCTCCGCGACCCTTTCGTGCTTTTGGCGGATGCTGCCTGGCGTGCGCATGACCGATCCCGGTTGCGGCCTGAAACTCGTGCGTCGTTCTACTTTCGCCACGCTCAAGATACCGGCCGACGCGCGCGGCTTCTCGTTCGGCGCCGAAGCCTTCGTCCGCCTCGCACGCACTGGCGCCAAGCTTGTCGAGATTTCCGTCAAGTGGACCGATGACGACGCCGGCCGTATCCGCCTCGGTAAAGCCGCCGGCGATTACGCGAGGGCGTGGTGGAGGCTAATAAAGGGGTAGGGGTTGGGGTAGGGCGGCCATTGCCATGGCCGCCGTTCGCAGAGGAACGTGAGACTCACCGGGTAGGCTCTTTTGATATTCCAGCCTCCGTCCACCCACGGACGCGACGCAGTCGCGCCCCTACCTCATGCCCAAGCTAACTATCCGGTTCCCGGTTTCCCTTTGAGTGCTGCCAGCTCCATCGACCTATTCGCCGCAGGGCGAATTCAGGTAGGGGCACGATTTATCGTGCACTCCTTCTGAGGAGGGCGCGGCGAAGCCACGCCCCTACCATTGGCCGCCCTGCGGCGGCCGTATCTAAAACAAAAAAGGACAGCACGTGGTGCTGTCCCTACCTCAAATTACTCCTATCCTCTGGCCCTCTGGCCCTTTGGCCCTCGAGTCCTCCATGCGTCAGCGCTGTCCTTTTCTCCGCTCCGGTCCCCTCGGCTTCTGGGCCTGACGATCATCATAGAGGCGGAAATCGACCTGACGCTTGAAGCGATCGACGCGGTCGACGGTCACGGTGATGACGCCGCCCGGCATGAACTTCCGGCCCGTGCGGCTGCCGACGAGCATGTTGCCGCGGTCGTTGAGGCGGTAGTAGTCGTCGGTGAGCGTCGACATATGCACGAGGCCGTAGGCCTGCGAGCCGTTGAGCTCGACCATGAGGCCGTGCGGCTTCACGTCAGTGATCGTGGCCTCGAACGGACGCTTGTCCGGACGGGCGGCCTCGCGTTCGAAAAGCTCGAGGAGCTTGATCTTCACCGAATCGCGCTCGGCTTCGGAGCTATTACGTTCGGTGATCGAGATGTGTTCGCAGGAACGCGTCAGTTCGCCGATGCCCGGTGAGCGCACCGGCTCCTTCGGGGCCGAACGCACTCCGTTCTTCTGGATGTAGGCGTCGAAGATGCGGTGCTCGAGCAGGTCGGAGTAACGGCGGATGGGCGACGTGAAGTGCGAGTAGTGCAGCTTCGCGAGGCCGAAGTGGCCGTCGGGGGAAGGGCGGTAGCAGGCCTGCTTGAGCGAACGCAGGAGCTGGATGCGGATGGAGTAGCCGTCCTCGCGTTCCTTGAGGCTGGCGAGCAGCTTGACCATCTCGGAGCGGTGCGTGAGGTCGCCGACCTTGAAGCCGTTGCCGGCGAGCTCCTCGCGGAGGGCGGCGAGCTTCTCGGGGTCGGGGTCGTCGTGCACGCGGTTGACGTGCGGGATCGAGGCCTTGTCGAGGGCCGTGGCGACGGACTCGTTGGCGAGGAGCATGAACTCCTCGATGAGCTGGTGGGACTCGTCGTGGTGCACGACTTCGGTGCGGTCGGCCCAGCCGTCCTTGTCGCAGTAGATCTTGATCTCCTTCATCTCCAGGTCGAGCGACCCGGCGCGGAAGCGTTCGGTGCGGAGCACCTTGGCGATGTTCCAAAGGTCGTCGATCATGCCCTGGACGAGGTCCAGTTCGGCGTCGGTGAGTTCGGCGAGCGGACGACCCGGCGAGCCGGTCTGGTGGGGCGGCGGCGCGGGCAGGGCGCGGATCTGGTCCTTGGTGAGATGCTGCAGGAAGGCGTAGGCCTGCTTGTAGGTGAGGCGCTTGACGCTGCGGATTACCGAGTTGGCGAACTCCGTCTTCACGAGACGCGCGTCCGGCGTGAACTCGCAGATCACCGTCTTCACCAGGCGGTCCTCAGCCTCGACGAGCGAGCACAGGCCGCTCGAGAGCGCGTGCGGGAGCATCGGGATGACCGTGCCGACGAGGTAGGTGGAATTGCCGCGTTCGCGCGCCTCGACGTCGAGGGGCGAGCCCGGCTTCACGTAGGAGGACACGTCGGCGATGTGGATGCCCACGCGGACGTTGCCGTTCGGCATGCGCTGCACGGACAGGGCGTCGTCGAAGTCCTTCGCGTCATCTGGGTCGATGGTAATCGTCGGAATCTGGCGGAAGTCCTCGCGGCCGACGCAATCGGCCTTCTGCACCGTCTTGCCGAAAGAGTTGGACGCAGCGGCGACTTCGGGTGGGAATTCTGGGCGGAGGCCGTAGCGACGCAGGATGGCGAGGTATTCGGCCATCGGCGTGTGCGTGACGCCGAGGACTTCGGTGACCGTACCGGTCGGGTTGAGGTTGCGGCGTTCCCAGACGTCGAGGCGGACGACGACCTTGTCGCCGGACTTCGGCGCGGGCGTGAGGCCGGCGCGGGCGGGATCGCGCACGATGATCTCGCGCGAGATGCGGGGATCGTCGGGGACGACGAACCACTGGAGGCGGTTGTTACCGATCGTGCCGGTGAGCTGCGTGAGGGCGCGCTTGACGATGCTGACCACCGTGCCCGTGCCCCAGTCATCGCCATTACGATCACGGCGATTGGCGTTCAGCTTGATGAGCACGCGGTCCCCGTGGAGCGCGACATGCGTATCGTCGGCGTCGATGTGCAGCTGTTCGCGAGGCGGCGAGCCGGGGACGGCGTCGAAGACCACGCGAGCGGAGCCACTCGGGCGGAAGAGGATGGTGCCTTCGAGCAGGTCAGAGGCCTGCTTACGTGCGGGAGCGCCGACGGGGGCGAACCCCGCGGAGGGTAGGGCGAGCAGGTGGCCTTTGACGGTCACGACGGCCCCCGCCTTGATGAGGCGAGGGATCGTCTTGCTCAGACGACGGAGGTCTTCTTTGTCGCCGCCGAGGGCTTGGACGATGGCTTCGAGGCGCATCGGCTTGTAGCCGGGCTTACCGAGGAACTTCAGCAGGACTTCTTCGGCGCTCATGCGCTTTCGTTCGTGCCTCCGAGCAGGCTACCCAGGTAGGGCATGAGCTGCTTCTTGCGGCTGACGATGCCGGGGAGGTCGAAGATGTCCGGCGGCCGCTTCTGCGGGTAGGTGATGGCCTGCACGACCTCGGCGTCGCCGCGGATGAGGAACATCGAACTCTGGGTGTCGATGTCGGTCACGAGCAGGCAGGAGAAGCTCAGGCCGTTCTCCATGCGGTATTTCTCGAGGGCCTCGAGGAGCGCGTCTTCGCATTTCCAGAAGTTCGTGAAACCAAGTTCTTCAACCTGCGAGACAGAGAAGCGACGTTCGCCTTCCTTGTAGAGCTTGCAGTCGGCACGTACCGCGGCGGCGGGGGTGAGGGTCGATAAAACCGAGCCCGCATTGAAGATCATGTCGGCCAGCGAGCGCGCATCGGCGTCGGCGAGGCGGGAGAGCCACTGGAGCAGGTCGGAGTCGAGCGGCGTGGTGGTCGGGCTCTGGAGGAGTAGTGTGTCCGAGATGATACCGCACATCATCAGGCCGGCGATCTGCGGCGTGGGCTTCAGGTCGGCGGTGCGGAACATATCCGCGACGATCGAGCAGGTGGAGCCGAGCGGGCGGTTGATGAAGAGGATGGGCTGATGCGTCGGCGCGTTGCCGAGACGGTGGTGGTCGACGACCTCGGTAATTTCGACTTCGGCGGCGCCATCGACGGCCTGCGAGAGCTCGTTGTGGTCGACGAGCACGAGCTTGGCGCGGGGCGGGTTGATGATGTCGGTTTTGGTGAAGACGCCGAGCAGGTGGCCATCCTCGTCGACGACGTTACAGATGAGGGCCGGGTTCTGGACGATGCGGCGGCGGGCCACGGAAAGTTTCTCC
>JBEEKW010000038.1:0-18759 GCA_041168485.1 Verrucomicrobiota bacterium | reverse complement strand
AGCGGCGGCCAAGGGCGCCAAGATCATCGGCCTGCAGGAGATGTTCACGACGAAGTATTTCTGCATCAACCAGGACCCGAAGAACTTCGACCTCGCCGAACCGGTCGAGACCGGACCGTCGGTGACCGAGCTCGCCAAGGTCGCCAAGCGCCTCGGCGTCGTGATCGTCGCCCCGCTCTTCGAAGCGCGCGGCAGCGAAGTCTACCACAACACCGCAGCCGTCATCGACGCCGACGGTACTGTGCTCGGCAAGTACCGCAAGATGCACATCCCGCAGGATCCAGGCTTCGAAGAGAAATTCTACTTCACGCCGGGCGACCTCGGCTTCCGTACCTGGAAGACCGCGCACGGCGACATCGGCGTGCTCATCTGCTGGGATCAGTGGTACCCCGAAGCCGCGCGCCTCACCGCGCTCGGCGGCGCGCAGATCCTTTTCTACCCGACCGCCATCGGCTGGTTGCCCGAAGAGAAGGCTGCCCTCGGCCATGCGCAGCATAACGCCTGGGAGACTGTCCAGCGCGGCCACGGCGTCGCCAATGGCTGCTATGTCGCCGCGACCAATCGCGTCGGCACCGAAGGCCGCACCCAGTTCTGGGGCCAAAGCTTTGTCTCTGATCCGTACGGCGAAATTGTCGCCCGCGCCTCGATCGAGAAGGAGGAAATCCTCCTCGCCGACTGTGACCTCGTGAAGCAGCGCGAGTTTCGCCGCATCTGGCCGTTCTTCCGCGATCGCCGCATCGACGCCTACGGCGATCTGACGCGCCGACTGCGCGACTGACCTTCCGCATGGCCTCGCCTCGCTCCCTCGGATTCCGCATGCCCGCGGAATGGGAACCCCAATCCGCCACGTGGCTGTCCTGGCCTTCGAACACCACGCTCTGGCCCGGACACTACGGCCTCATCCCCGCAAAGTTCGCGGAGTTCGCCGCAGCAATCTCGAAGTTCCAGCCGGTAAAGATCAACGCCGCGGGCAAGCTGCGCGCCGAAGCCGAACGCGAACTCAAGGAAGCCAAGGCTGACCTTTCCGTCATCGAACTAACCGACATCGCTACCGACGACGTGTGGTGTCGCGACCACGGCCCGATTTTCGTAAAGAACGACCAGACCAAGGAGCTCGCGCTCACCGACTGGGAATTTCACGGCTGGGGTGGCAAGTTCGAGGCTTCGCTCGACAACCAAGTCCCCGGCAAGATCGCGGCGCGCCTCGGCGTGCAGAAGTTCAGCTATCCGTTCGAACTCGAAGGCGGCGGCATCGAAGTCTCGGGCGACGGCCTGCTCCTCACCACCGAGGCCGTGCAGAACAATCCGAACCGCGCCGAAGGCCGCGATGACGCCGCGTTCCACGCCGCCATCCGCGAAGGGCTCGCGATCGACGAACTCCTCTGGATTGGTGAAGGCCTGGCCAACGACGACACCGACGGCCACATCGATAACCTCGCCCGCTTCATCGCGCCGCGCACCATCCTCGCCGTCAGCGAAGCCGATAAGGCTTCGCCGAACTACGCGCCGTTGCAGGAAAACCTCAAGCGACTGCGCGAAATGCGTCCGCGCGGACAACGCCTCGACATCATCGAGCTCCCACTGCCCAGGTCCATCCGCCTAGCCGGGCGCGACCTGCCGCCGAGCCACGCGAATTTCCTCATCGTGAACGGTGGCGTCCTCGTGCCGCTTTACGGCCAGGACTCCGACAAGGTCGCCATGGGTATCGTCGGTGACTGCTTCCCTGGACGCAAAGTCGTCGGCATCGACTGCCGCTTGCTGCTAATCGAAGGCGGCGCGTTGCATTGCCTCAGCCAGCAGCAGCCTGCTTAAAGCGGAGGTAAGTTGATTAGTTGATCAGTTGGCCGGTTGACAGGGATGCAAATGAGCGGCTCGGAGGCTCAGAGGGATTAACGCAAAGGGAAACCGGAGACCGGGTGATTGGCTGGGGATATATGTCCGAAGCTAACTTCCCGGTTTCCGGTCTCCCTTTGAGTTCCGTGACTTCTCTGGCCAACTGGCCAACCGATCAACTGGTCAACTCCGTCTCGGTTACTTCTTCGGCTTTAGCTTCGTGGCACAGCCGCAGTCCCCTGCGCATCCACCTTCTTTGCGACGGCGGGCCGCGGCAAGCCAGCGGCGGATTAGCCAGCCAGCGGCGACCCCGACGACAGCCCCGACGATGACAGCTTCGAGGTTCATGTGAGGCGAATGACGACCTGATAGACGGCCGTCCCGGCGAGCCAGGCGAGCGCCGTCATGTAGACAAAGGATCCCGCGGCCCACTTCCATCCGCCCGTCTCTTGAGCAAGCGTCGCGATCGTCGGTCCGCACTGCGAGCAGAGGGCGAAGAAGACCATCAGCGCGAGCACCGCGGCGAGAGAGAAGATGGGGGTGCCAGCGCGTGGGCCCTCGGACCACTTAGCGTCCTGCATGGCTTTGCGGAGATGTTGGCTGTCGGCCTCCGCGTCTTCGCCGACGGAGTAGGTCACGCCCAGCGTAGAGACGATGACCTCGCGGGCGGGGAAGCTCGCGAGCACCCCGACGGTGATCTTCCAGTCGAAGCCGAGCGGATCAAAGATCGGCTGCACTGCTTTACCAAAGCGGCCCATGTAGGATTGCTCGACGTAGGCCGCCTGGAGCTTGGCTTTGACGACTTCTTCGGAGGCGGCCGGGTTGGCGGCCTTGATGCGCTCCGCGACGGACGCGTCGCGGGGGAAATAGGAAAGCGCCCACACGATGATTGTGATGGCGAAGATGACCGTGCCGGCCTTCGAAACGAATTCGGCGGCATTCTGCCACATGCGCCAGACGACATCGCGCGGCTTGGGCATCTGGTAGCGCGGGAGCTCGAGGACGAACGGCTGGGGCTTCACCTTGAGCACGAGACGCGTGAGCACGAACGCAGTCGGGACGGCGAAGAGCAGGCCGACACAATGCATGCCGATCATCACGATGGATTGCCAGCCCGGGCCATAGAGCGGACCGATGAAGGCGGCGCACATCAGCGCGTAGACTGGGAAGCGGGCCGAACAACTCATGAACGGCACCACGAAGGCGGTCGCGAGGCGGGCCTTGGGGTCTTCGATCGTACGGGTCGAAAGTAGGCTCGGAATCGCGCAGGCAAAGCCCGACAGCAACGGCACGAAGCTCTTCCCATTGAGGCCGCACCAGCTAAAGAGGCGGTCCATGATGAACGCGGCGCGGGCCATGTAACCGCTGTCTTCGAGGATTCCGATGAAGAGGAAGAGGATGAGGATTTGCGGTAGGAAGACCAAGAAGGCGCCGACGCCGCCGATGATACCGTCCGCCAGCAGGCTTTGGAGCATCGGATAGGCGTCGAGTTGCGGCGCGACGATGGCCTTCGTCCAATCGACGCCGAACTGAATCCACTCCATGGGGAACTTTGCCAGCCAGAAGACCGAGCCGAAGAATCCCAGCATAATTCCCAAGAACAGAACCGGGCCGAGGAAACGATGCAGGAGCAGACGGTCGACGGCGGCGCTGCGGCCGGCCTTACCTGCACCTTCGGTGACCACGCCTTCGAGGATCACGCGCAGGTGTGCGTAATGCACGAGCGGCTCGGCGGCCATCGGGTTATAGCCCGAATTACGGACGCGGTCGCGCGCCGAGCGCAGGGTCTTGTCGCGCTGCGTGATGGTCCATCCCAGGCGATCAGCCGTCGTCGGATTTGTATCGAAGAGCAGTCGCTGGGCGTCGGCATCCGAGATCGGCTTACCTGTGTCGGCAGCGGCGGCGACGGCGACATCCGCGAGGGCGGCGGCGATATTGGTTAGCCAGACGACACGCTTCATCGGCGTCTGCTTAGCCACTGCGCTGGCAATCGCCCGACGCACGTCGAGGATCCCTTCGCCTTTCCAGGCGGACGACAGCACGACCGGCACGCCGCCTAGGCGGCGAGAGAGTAGCTCGGTATCGATACGAAGGCCTTGCTCCTTGGCGACATCGGCCTGATTGAGGACGATGACCACCGGGCGGCCGAGCTCAGCGACCTGCGAGGCGAGGAAGAGATTGCGGAGCAGGTTCGTCGCATCGACGACGAGTACCACGGCATCGGGACGACGATCGCCGGCGATGTTGCCCGACAGCGCATCGATGACGACCTGCTCGTCAGGCGAAGCCGCGGCGAGGGAGTAAAGTCCCGGCAGGTCGACCAGCTCGACTTTCTGTCCGTCGCCGAGATCACAGGTGCCGGATTTACGGGCGACGGTGACGCCTGGGTAATTGCCGACGCGCTGACGGAGGCCCGTCAGGGCGTTGAAGAGAGTCGACTTGCCGGTATTGGGATTACCGACGAGCGCGACCAAGAGGCCTGCTTCGGGAGTGCTCACGGCTGGCGCGGTCGCTGGATAGGACAGTCGGCGGAGACGTCGACGATCAGGTTCTCGGCCTCGGCGAGGCGAAGGCTGACAACCTGGCCGCCGAACTCGATGGCAAGCGGGTCGCCGAGCGGCGCCCTTCGGATGAGCTTGAGGACCATGCCCGGGAGCAGCCCTAGAGCCATTAAACGCTGATCCACCCCGCGCTCGGGATTGAGCGAGGCCAGCTTGCCGAATTGGCCGGGCAGAAGTTGGGAAAGCGGAGTCACTCTAATTGAGAATGAGTCTCAAAACTAGGCCTCAGGCCCCCTTTGTCAACGCCGACCATCGGAGAGCGGCCGATTGCATACCGGCTCCCCCTCCCCTATTACCCCGCTTATAACCCCTTCCGATGCACGCACTGACCCCAGACGTCGAATCGCCGGCCAAGCACACCGAGCGCGACCATGGGGGCATGGCCGGCCACCCCCGGGGCCTGAGTATGCTTTTCTACGCGGAGATGTGGGAACGGTTCTCCTACTACGGCATGCGCGCTATTCTCCTGCTTTTCATGATCGCCCCCTTGGCGATGGGCGGAATGGGGATGGACCAGAAGGACGCCGCGCAAATCTACGGTAATTACACCATGGCGAGTTACATGGTCTGCATCCTCGGGGGCTACCTTGCGGACAACTTTATCGGGGCGCGCCGCGCGGTCCTCATCGGCGGACTGATCATCACCGCCGGCCACTTCTGCCTGGCGTTCGCCTCCGTGCCGACGTTCTACGCGGGACTCATCCTCGTCGCGCTGGGCACGGGCCTGCTCAAGCCGAGCATCAGCACGCTGGTCGGCGGACTCTACTCGCATGGCGACACGCGCCGTGACGCGGGCTTCTCGCTCTTCTACATGGGCATCAACCTCGGCGCCTTCGCCGCGCCGCTCGTCGTCGGCTGGCTCGCGCAGGGCGAACAGTTCAAGGCACTGCTCACTGGCTGGGGACTTGACCCGACCCATAGCTGGCACTGGGGCTTCGGCGCCGCGGGGATTGGCATGACCATCGGTATGATCGTCTATTTGCGCCACTGGCATTGGCTCTCGCACATCGGCCATCCCCCCGAAGCCACCGCACCACGACCGTGGGACAAGCTGGCTCTCGTCGCGATCGGCACGGCCGCGATGCTCGGCGTGATGATTGCGTCGGACCATGTCGCCTGGATCAACCCGATTGTCTTCTCGCTGCCGTTTGTCGGCGTGATCTGGTTTGGCGTCGTGCAAAGGGATCAAGACAGTCGGCGCATTGCGGCCATCTTGGTGTTCTTTATCTGCGCAATCCTCTTCTGGGCGGTCTTCGAACAAGCCGGCTCGTCGCTCACGTTGTTCGCGGATGAACTCACGCGTAACGAGCTGTTCGGTTTCGCCTTCCCATCGTCGTGGTTCCAGTCGGTGAACTCGCTCTTCATTCTCGCACTCGCACCGCTGTTCGCGTGGCTCTGGGTCAGTCTGCGGGAACGTCAGCCTTCGATTCCCATGAAGTTCGTCTGGGGACTCGTCTTCCTTGGCCTCTCGTTCGCGATGCTCGTCCCGGCGGCACAACTCACCGCTACCGGCAAGCTGAGCCCATGGTGGCTCATCGGCGTTTACTTCCTGCAGACCATCGGGGAACTCTGCCTCAGCCCCGTCGGCCTGAGCGCGATGACGAAGCTCGCCCCCGTGAAACTGACTGGACTCGTCATGGGCATCTGGTTCCTCGGCACCGCGCTCGGCAACAAGCTCGCCGGTGTGATCGCCGGCGAATTCAACGCCAAGGACCCGCAGGCACTCGCCCACTTCTTTTGGCAGCAGGCGCTGCTCGTGGGCGGGATGACCGTCCTACTGCTCGTACTCGTGCCGTGGGTCCGTCGGCTGACCGGGGAGCAGGCGACGACCGATCAGAGCTCGGCCTGAACGCGCACGGACACTGGACAGTGGTCCGAGCCGGTGACCTTGTCGTGGATGTCCGCCTGGGAATACTTCAAGCCGTCAGAAGTCAGGCAGTAATCTAGGCGCCACCCGATGTTGCGGGCGCGGATCCCGGGGCGATACGACCACCAACTGTAGCGCTTCGCTAATTCAGGATGCTGCGCACGGAAAGTGTCCGTGAAGCCGTGCTGGGAAAGGAGCTGGCTGAATGACTCGCGCTCCTCGTCGGTGAAACCCGCGTTGCGGCGGTTCGTGGAAGGATTGGCGAGATCGATCTCGGCGTGCGCGACATTGAGGTCACCGCAGACGACGACCGGCTTCTTCTTCGCGAGGCGGGCGAGATATTTACGGAAGTCGGCATCCCACTGCAGGCGATAGTCGAGACGCTCGAGTTCGCGCTGAGAATTCGGGACGTAGGCGCTGACGACGAAGAGCCCGTTGAACTCCGCCGTGACCACGCGGCCTTCGGGCGGATGGTCGCCTGGGAAGTCGGTGGCGACGGAAAGTGGCGCGGTCTTTGAGAGCACCGCGGTGCCGGAGTAGCCCTTCTTCTCAGCCTCATGCCAGAACTGGTGCGGATAGGCTAGGCCGAGCGCGGAAGCGACGGCGGTCTCACACTTGGTCTCCTGCAGGCAGAGCACATCTGGGTCGGCCGACGCGATGAAATCGGCCAGCCCCTTGCCGAGGGCCGAGCGGACGCCGTTGACGTTCCAGGAATAGATTTTCGCGTGACTCACGGACGGATTACTTAAAGAGCTGATTCATCTTACGATCAAGATCCTTGCCCTTCTCGACGCCCTTCGAATCGGCCGCGGGAGCCACGGGAACCACCTCCACGACAGGCGCAGCCGGAGCTGGAGCCACGACCGCCGGAGTCGGCGTAACGATGGCGGGTGCGGTCGGCGCCAAGTCGTCGGGCTTAACTCCAAAAAGGACATCAACGCGCTGAGCGAGGGTGAGCGGGCCCTTCGGGATAACGGCCACCACGGGAGCAATCGGTACCGGAGTCACTTCCGCCGGAGCGGTCGGAGTCATTGCCACTGGGCCGGCGGCGAAGGCTGAATCGACCTTCACACCCTTAGCGACGAGCTCCGAGACACGCTTGCCGAGTTCGACGGAAAAATCGGTGAGGGTGCTCTTAATCTCGAACTTGGCTCCTTTGGCACGTACCTCAAGCGAGCCATCGGCGAGGACCTTGGAAACCTGGAGGACCGTGCCAACTTCGAGCGCCAGATCTTGGACTTTCTTCCCATCGACGATGACCGGGACCGTAGTCGCGGTCTTCACCGACACCGCCGTCGGCCAGAGAATGAGGTATTCGGAGATGGCCTTGAAGTCGATGGCCGGGTCGGCGGCGGCAGGAGCGACCGAAGTGGCGGGGGCGGGAGCGACTGCGACGGCCGTCGGGGTAGGGGGCGCCACCGGTGAGGAAGCCTTGGGCGCCGCGGGCACAGTTGGGATGACGACAGGTGCCGAAGCAACCGCGACCTCAATCGGCCGCGCGGCCGACTCGCTGCGACTGACGACGACATTGAAGCTAGGCGTGAAGAAAAGGATGCCGCCGGCGCCGACAATCGCGCCAAAGAGAAAGAGGATAAGACCTCGGAAAAAGGCAGCCATGGAAGTGGGTTCGCGCTCTGGTAGTGTTTCACGCATGGGCGGTTCAGGACCCCGCCTTGATTTCGATGACGTCGTGCGGGGCGGCTTCGCGCTGACCGGCAGGAGTGACGCGGATGTAACGGGCGCGCTTACGGTGTTCGGCGAGATTGGCCGCACCGAGGTAACCGAGGCCGCTTTGGACGCCACCAGCGAGGGTGCCGAGGACCTGATCGACCGTGCCGGAAACTTCCTTGAGCGCTTCGATGCCTTCGGCGGCGACCTTGCTGAACTTGCCGCTGGCGGAGTGACCGTAGCGGGCGGCGGAACCCTTCCGCATGGCTTCGTGCGAACCCATACCGCGGTATTCTTTATAAGTCTTGCCGTTGATTTCCATCAGCTTGCCCGGGGCCTCGCGGCTGCCGGCGAGCAGGCCACCGAGGATGACCGCGTCGGCGAGCGTGAGCGCCTTGACAATGTCGCCGCTCTTCGTGATGCCGCCGTCGGCGAGGATGCGCACGCCCTTCTTGGCGGCGGCGCGGGAGGCGACGTAAAGCGCGGTGAGCTGCGGGATGCCGACGCCGGCGACGATGCGGGTCGTGCAGATCGAGCCGGGGCCCTGACCAATCTTGACGGTGTCCGCGCCGGCCGCGGCGAGGAACTCGACGCCTTCGCCACTGGTGACGTTGCCGGCGATGAGCGTGATATTCTTATGGGCCTTACGCAGCATGCGGAGCGCGTCGCCGACACCCTTGGTGTGGCCATGGGCCGTGGAAATGGCGAGGGCGTCCGCGCCTTCGTCGATAAGGGCGCTGACGTGGGCAAGGAGGCGGGCGCGGTCGATTTCGCCGTCGGCCGTGCGGGGGACCGCGATGGCGACGCCGACGCGAAGGCGGAAATCAGCGTCGCGGGTCGGGCGGACGTGGGCACGAGATTCTTCGGAGATACGCTCGATATCGCTGAGAGTGAAGAGGCCGCGCAGCTTGTTCTTGGCGTCGACCACGAGGAGCTTGTTCTGGCCAACGTGTTCGGAGAACTTGCGATCGGCGGTGGCAATCGGGTCCTTGCCGAGATCCTTTTCCGCGACGGTGAAGACCTTGTCACGCGGGATCATAACCGCGACGACCTTGCGCTGGCCGTGGCGCTCCTTGACCGTGCTGCCGGGTAGGAGGCCGAGGAGGGTCCCGTCGGAGGACGTCACCGGGAAGGTGCTGAAGGCGAGGCCATCCCGTTCGATACGGGCGAGGACCTGGGCGATGGTGTCGTCGGCCGAGACGACCGCGGGATCGCCAATCATGCCGTGGATGTGGTTCTTCACTCGACGGACTTCAGAGACCTGGTCGGCTTCCGACATGTTATAGTGAAGGAGGCCGAGGCCGCCGTTGAGGGCCATCGCGATAGCCATGCGGTGCTCGGTGACCGTATCCATGTCGGAGGAGACGATCGGGAGGGACAGCGCCAGGGCGTCGGAGAGGGATGAATCGAGGCGGGTCATCCGGGGGAGGACCTCGGAGTAGCGGGTCGCCAGGGAGACGTCGTCATACGTCAGGCCGAGGCCGGCGTTGGCGGGGAAGAATTCGTCCGCGGACAGGTAAAAGCGTTCGTCTAGGGAAACGCGGCCCTTGGATTTCGAGGAGGCCATGAGTGGTCGGTTTCCCCAAAGGGTGTTAGGCACCCCCCGGAGGGGTGGCAAATTGATTTTGCGAGTTTGTCCGGATTGCCGTCTATTCGGCCCATGACCAGCGGTTATTTCGACTTCAAACGCGTCCGACGACGACTGCGCTCGCCGGTGACGACGGGTGCAGGTGCGGTCGACAGTGTCGATCGCATCATGCTACGTACCCAATCCGACCAAGGTACCGGGTACGGCGAGATTGCCCCTTGGCCCGGCTTCCCGACCGAGTCCGTCGAACAGGCCTTGGAATTCCTCCGCTCGGCCCAAGGCAACCTTCCCCACCTCATCGCAGCCGTCGACGCTTCGCCCGCACCGCTGCCTTGTCTCTCATCGGCGCTCTCGAGCTGCCGGCTCTGGGAGAAAATCACGGGCTTCGGTGGCAGCCTGCCTTGCGCCGGACTCATGACGCTTTCCGTCATGGAGACCGAGGCGAAGGCGGCCGAGGGCTTCAAGACGTTGAAGGTCAAGATTTCACCGGAGACGTCAGAGGAATCTATCCTCAGCGTGCTGAGCCGATTCCCGGGCCGCCTGCGCCTGGATGCCAACGGCTCACTAGACCTACAGACGGCGCGACGCTGGACCGAGTTCGCGCGCGCGCAGGCGCAGGTTGAATTCCTCGAACAACCGCTCCCGGTCGGGCACCCGGGTTACGCCTCGCTCGGACCGGACAAGATTGCCCTCGACGAATCCTTCCTCACGCCCGGCGGAGTCGACTGGAGTGGTACAATCGTAGTGAAGCCTTTACTCGCCGGAGATTGGGACGAGCTCTTGGCATGGCGCGCTACTCATGTGGGACCCGTCGTCTATTCCTCCTGCTTCGAGACCGCGATTGGCCGCCAAGGCGCGCTCTGGCTCGCGGCGCAGGATTCGGCCGCCGGCACGGTGGGGTTCGACACCTTAGGTCGCTTCGAAAGCGACGGGCGCGATCGTCACGCGCATGGACCGTCTGCGGGCGGCCTGCCGAGCTATGATTGGGCGGGCTTCTGGCACGACCTAACATGAGCGCCGTCGCGGTCTTCCACGCTGAGCATGCCGCGTACCTGCAGGAGGCCCTGCAAGCGCATGATGCCGGCCTACCCGTATTCTTGGGTAACCCGCGCTGGTCTGAACATGATCTCGCTGAAGCTGTGCGGCAGATTCCCCGCGGCACCATCGTCAAAGGCCACGCACCTGAACCGCGCGGGCTCGGCACGTGTGATTGGCCGAAGAACTGGCGCAGTCGCGTGATGATTCCGACCGGAGGCACCGGTGGCAAAGTGAAGTTCGTCATCCATTCAGCGGAAACCCTCCAGGCCGCGGCACTTGGCCTGCGTGATGCGCTCGTCGCCCGCGGGCTCTCGCCCATACTCCACGGCGTCACCTGCACGCCTCCTTGGCACGTCAGCGGCTTCATGCCGGCGATCCGAGCACGCGCCACTGGCGGCCGCCATCTCGTCACAGATGGTCGCTTCAACGAAAGCACCGCCCTGCCCTCCGTCGCGTTCCCCGCCCCGGGCACGAAGATTATTTCACTGGTCCCCGCTCAGCTTTCACGGTTACTCGCTCGCGCTGATGGTGAATCCTGGTTGCGCGCGTTTGATGTGATTCTGCTCGGCGGCTCGTCCGTACCGGCGCCGCTGCTCGCCGAGATTCGCACACGACGCCTGCCCGTCTTCCTCACCTACGGCTCGACCGAGACCGCGGCGGCCTGCGCGCTTAGTCCGCCAGAAAAAATCTGGTCAGGTAAATCCATCCGCGGGACTCCGTTGCCGGGCGTAGTGTTCGCAGCGAACGCCGACGGCATCGTCACCATCATCACTTCCGCGCTCGGCATTGGCCTGTGGCCGGACACCCCGCTCGATAGCCCGTGGGTGAGCGGTGATCGGGGCGACGTCGCCGCGGACGGTACCGTCAAGATTTCCGGTCGCGCCGACCGCGTGATCATCACCGGCGGCGAAAAAGTCGACCCCGCACGCATCGAGCTAGCCCTGCTTTCGACCGGCCTCATCAAGGAAACGGTCGTGCTCGGCATGGTCGACGCTCGCTGGGGCGAAGTCGTGACGGCCTGTATCATCGGCCCCGCCTCAGCAGAAGCCGCCTTACGGCTGGCCTGCGAAGCACTCGAGCCAGCGGCGCGCCCACGGCGTTACGTGTTCGTCCCGAGCATGCCGACGAACGCTAGCGGCAAGCCAGATCGGGAAGCGATTGCGAAGCTAACCGCTTAGGCGCGGACGGCTTTCCAAACGCGCAGGCAGGATTCAACGAGCGCCGGGAACTCCGATAGGGGCACTTGCGACGGGCCGTCGGAGATCGCCTTCTGCGGATCCGGATGCGTCTCCATGAAGAGACCATCGGCGCCCGCGGCGAGGGCCGCCTTGGCGAGAACCGGGACGTATTCGCGCTGGCCACCAGAAGAGCCGCCGGCCGCGCCGGGGAGCTGCACCGCGTGCGTGGCGTCCATAATCGTCGGATGGCCGAAGCCAGCCATGATCGGGAAGGAGCGCATATCGACGACAAGGTTCTGGTAGCCGAAGGTCGTACCGCGATCGGTCTGCCAGATCTCAGCAGCTTTGGCGCCTTCGAGCTTATCGACGACGAAACGCATCTCAAATGGGGAGAGGAACTGGCCCTTCTTCACGTTGACGACCTTACCGGTCTTGGCGGCCGCGACGAGGAGGTCGGTCTGACGGCACATGAACGCGGGGATCTGTAGCACGTCGACGACCTTGCCGACCACTTCGCACTGCTCCGGGCCGTGAATGTCAGTGAGGACGTTGAATCCATAGTCCTTCTTCACCATCGCAAGGAGATCGAGGCCAGCCTGCATGCCGGGGCCGCGGTCACCGCCGAGCGAGGTACGGTTAGCTTTATCGTAAGAGCCCTTGAAAATAATGTTCAGCTCCGGATGGCGGGAGGCCAGGGCCTTGAGCTCCTTGGCAACGGTCCGGCAGTTGGACTCCGATTCAAGGGAGCAAGGTCCGGCGATGAGGAGCAGACGGCGCTTATCGTGCAGCATGCGGCAGGATAGGACGGGCCACACCCTCAGGGCGAGCCGTAAGGAGCCCTCAGCGACCGAGCCAGGATAGCACTTCCGGCAACGAACGCGTGTTGAGCACCTGCGCCGACGTCAGCCAGCCCTTGCGGGCGATACGCACGCCGTGCGCAGCGAAGGCCAACTGGTCGATATCGTGAGCGTCCGGATTAATCGAGCAGAGCACGCCCTTCTCAGACGCACGGCGCCACCAGCGCCAATCGAGGTCGAGACGCCACGGGTTCGCGTTGAGCTCGATGATCGTGTCGTTGGCGGCGGCGGCATCGATGACCTTGGCGATATCAACGTCGTAAGGCTCACGCTTGTTAAGGAGGCGTCCGGTGAGATGGCCGACCATGTCCACGTGCTCATTCTCGATGGCCTTGATGATGCGGGCCGTCTGGGCGTCGCGATCCAAGGTGAAAAGGGTGTGCACCGAGGCCACGACGAAGTCCAAGCGAGCGAGCACGTCGTCGGAGAAGTCGAGCGTGCCGTCCTTGAGAATATCGACCTCGCTGCCGGAGAGCACGCGCAGGCGATACTTCTTCGAAGCATTCAGCTGGGCGATATCCTCAAGTTGCTTCGCGAGGCGGGGCTCGTCGAGGCCGCCAGCCTGGAAGCTAGATTTCGAATGGTCGGAAATCCCGAGGTATTCCCAGCCGTGGGCTTCGGCTGCGGCCGCCATCTGGTCGAGCGTGTGGTCGCCATCCGATTCCGTCGTGTGATTGTGAAAGACGCCGCGTAGATCAGAGAGCTGGACGAGTTTGGGCAGTTGGCTGGCTTCGGCGGCGTCGATCTCACCATTACCCTCGCGGAGTTCGGGCGGAATCCACGGCAAGCCGAGCGCGCGGAAGACCTCTTCCTCGTTCTTGGCGCCGGGGGCGACGGTCTTGTCGTCGACGGACTTGAAGCCCCACTCGCTCATGCTCAGCCCGCGTCCAAGCGCGCGGTGGCGCATGGCGACGTTGTGCTCCTTGGAGCCCGTGAAGTGATGGAGTGCGAAATAGAACTGCTCGGCCGGCACGACGCGCAGATCAGCCTGCAGGCCGTTCTCGAAGCGCACGCTGGACTTCGTCTCACCATGCGCGGTGACCTCCTTGACCCCAGGATAAGCGACAAACCAATCCATGATCGGCTTGGGTTCGGACGAGGCCACGAGGAAGTCGAGGTCGCCGACCGTCTCGCGGGCGCGGCGGAGCGAGCCCGCGGATTCGGCGAGCGAGACTTGGGGCAAGGCGCGCAGGCCAGCGAGAATCGGCTCGGCGATGGCCGCGGCTTCGTACCAGCGGTGACGCTTGCCGTACGCGATGCGGTTCTTGATGCCTTCGAGGATCTTATCCTGCGTCTTCTCGCCGAACCCTTTGAGCTCAGCGACGGCGCCGGATTCGCAGACCTCCTTCAGTTTCGCGAGATCCTCGACGGCGAGCAGCGTCCAGAGCGCGCGGACCTTTTTTGGGCCGAGGCCAGGAATCTGCATGACCTCGAGGAGGCCAGCGGGAATCGAAGCCTTGAGCTTCTGATGGAAAGGTAAGACGCCGTCGCGACGGAGCGTCGTGATCTTGTCGACGAGCGCCTCGCCCAATCCAGGGATGTCGGCGAGTTTGCCTGTATCGATGAGTTCACCGAGGTCCTCGGTCATATTCTCGAGGATGCGGGCGCCAGCAGAGTAGGCGCGGATCTTGAACGGATTCTCTCCGGTCAGCTCCATGAACGTGGCGATCTCGTCGAGGACGCTCGCGATGTCATTCTTTTCCATCATGGCCGGCGGGCCTTCTCGGCGAGGTAGATGCTTTGCAGCGCGGTGAAGTCCGCTTCGCGGCTACCGCTCTCGATGACGTGCTGGTAGGAGCCCGCGTGGCGGATTTCCTCTTCGGCGGCGGCGACGCGGCGATCAATCTCATCGGTCGGATCGGTGCCGCGGCCCGTGAGACGGCGGCGGAGTTCGGCGTGGTCGCTCACGCGGATGAAGACCGTGACCAGCGCGGCGGCGAGAAGCGGGTCGGCGGCACCCTTGGCGCGGATCGTGGCGGCGCCCTGAACGTCGACGTTCAAGAGCGCATCGAAACCAGCACCGAGGTGCGTGGCGACATCGGCGGCGCGGGGGCCGTAGAAGTTACCGTGCACGGTGGCGTGTTCGAGGAAGACGCCCGCGCTGACCTGTTGCTCGAAGCTGCTGCGCGTCAGGAAATGATAATCCACGCCGTCCGCCTCGCCGGCGCGCGGCGCGCGGGTCGTGCAAGTGATGACGCGGCGGATAGCCTGCGGGTAGGCTTCGGTTAGCCGCGAGCAGAGCGTGGTCTTGCCGCTGCCGGCGGGACCCGAGACGACGATGAGCAGGGCGCGGCTCACGCGAGGCGGAAGGACTGGGCGACGCAGGCGACGGCCAGAAGGATACTCAGCCCACCGAAGAGTTTACGGCGGCCATCTGTGGCGAGAACCCAATCGCACTGACGGCAGAACACCGGCGGCGAGCAGGCCCACCAGAAGCCGAAGAGCACCAGTAAGCCGTAGCTTATCGACGCATCGAGTAGGCTGTAAGGGAGCTGGCGGTAACCGGCATCCAAGGCATGACGGGCGAGGAAGAGCATGATCACCCCGAGGGCGCGCACCGAAAGGAAATCCGGCATGTAGACGAACGTCAGTAAACTGAAACCGATGAAGCCAACAATCACCGGCATGCGCGGCAGACCGGCGAGATCGGCTTCCGGGATATTCAGTAGCCACCAGGCGAACCAGGCGATGGCGACGAGAGCGAGTATGGCCGTGGCGCCTTTCGAACGACGGAAAGAGCGGAGGACCGGCGAGTCGGTGACGATGAGCCACCCAGCCAAGAGGAGGAAGGCGGCGAGCGCGTAATAGGCTTGGGCGAGAGTCACGCCAGCCATTAGGACAACCTAGTCGCCCGAGGCAACCCGTAGGTTCAACGTGCGCGCAGGCGGGCGACGGACCAAGCCGCGTGTTCCGCGACCATCGGATCGTCCGACCCCAGGAGCGCCTCGGCGGCCGGAAGGTCGGCACGCTCGCCGACATTACCCAAGACCGTGAGCGCATTACGATGCCAGCGGGCGAGGCCGAGCCGTTCGACCGGCGTGCCCTTGAAGTGCGTCAGGAACTGCTCGTCCGTCCAGGCCAGCGTCTCGCGTAGTGGCGGATGCGGGCGCGGGGCGAAATGGGCTTCGCGGGTGGCCACGGCCCACTTGTTCCAAGGGCAAACGTCGAGGCAGTCGTCGCAGCCGAACACCCGATCGCCGAGGGCTTCGCGGTATTCGACGGGGATGGCGCCTTTGTGCTCGATGGTCAGGTAAGCCAAGCACTTGCGGGCATCTAATTTATACGGGGCGATAATCGCAGCCGTCGGGCAGGCATCGATGCAGCGCGTACACGTGCCACACCGATCTGGCTCCTTCACCGCGGAAACTTCGAGTTCGAGGGTCGTCAGGATGACGCCGAGGAAGAGCCAAGTCCCCGCACCTCGGTGGATGAGGATGGTGCTCTTGCCCTGCCAGCCGAGGCCGGCGGCGGCGGCGACGGGCTTCTCGAGCACCGGACCAGTATCGACGTACGGCTTCTGTTCGCCGCCTAGTTCGTGCATCACTTCGCAGAGTTGCTTCAAGCGCTCGAGGATCACGTCGTGATAATCGGCACCGAGCGCATATTTCGCGATGCGGTAACCGGCCGGCGGATGCGGCTGATAATAGTTAAGCCCGACGACCACGAGGCTACGAGCCTCCGGCATGACCTTACGGGCGTCGGTGCGGCGTTCGGGATTACGGGCCAGCCAGGCCATGTCGCCGTGCATACCGTCCGCGATCCACTTCTTAAAATAGTCGGCGCGGACGTCGACCTCGACTGGCGCCACGCCGAACGCGTCGAAGCCCAGCGCCTTCGCCGAAGCCTCGAGTCGCTGGCGGAGGGCGCGCGGATCCATCGGACTCAGCCCAGGATCGAGAGCACGCGGCTCACGATCTCTTCGACTGGCGCGAGCTTGCCGTTACCCTCGTAACCGCAGGCCAGCATGCCTTCAGCCGGCTCGACGATCGCATGACCGCGAGAACGGAGCGTCTTCAGATTGGCCTGGGTGGCGGCGTGCTCATACATCTTACCGTTCATCGCCGGACATAGGAGGACTGGTCCACGCGTCGCGAGGTAAACGCTGGTCAAAAGGTCGGGGGCGAGGCCGTGGGCGAACTCGGCCATCACGTGGGCCGTCAGCGGGGCCACCAACAGGAGGTCGGACGAGTCGGCAATTTCGATGTGACCCGGAATAGAGTTGGCGCCCTCGGCCCAGAGATCGAATGCGACCGGCCGGCGGGAAAGCACTTGAAGCGTCATCGGGGTGATGAACTGCGTTGCTCCCTTGGTCATGACCACCTGGACCTCGGCGCCGTACTTGACGAGCTGGGAGACCAGGTCCGCGGCCTTATAGGCGGCGATGGAGCCGGTGACACCGAGGGTGATACGTTTGCCGACGAGCTGGGACATGACAACGCCCCACGATGCCAAGCGGCCCTAATGAGGCGAGGGGAAAGGCGGTCGACCGTGCCGAAAACAAGAGCTTTCGGGCGAAACCTGCCCCTTTTCTTGTTTGCCATGCCAGCCCCCGGGGGTTCGCATTGGCTCCTCTTATGCAATCCGACATTGGTCTCATCGGTCTGGCCGTCATGGGTCAGAACCTCGCCCTCAACATCGCCGACCACGGCTTCGCGATCTCGGTGTACAACCGCACGACCGCCAAGACTGACGAGTTCGTGAAAGAAAACCCGAAGACCCCAGGCAAGCTGACCGGCTGCCCGACCATCAAGGATTTCGCGGCCTCCCTCAAGAAGCCCCGTAAGGCCGTCATCCTCGTCAAGGCTGGCGGACCGACCGACGCCGTGATCAACGAGCTCGCGGCAGCCTTCGAGCCAGGCGACATCATCATCGACGGCGGCAACGCCCTCTGGACGGACACCATCCGCCGCGAGAAGGAACTTAAGGCCAAGGGCCTCCGCTTCATCGGGTCCGGCGTCTCCGGCGGCGAAGAAGGCGCCCGCTTCGGTCCGTCCCTCATGCCCGGTGGCGATGCCGCTGCCTGGGCCGAGCTCAAGCCCATCTGGGAAGCCGTCGCCTCCAAGGTCGATGCCGTCACCGGCGTCGAACTCACCGGCGCGACCCCGGGTAAGCCCATCAAGGGCGGCGTCCCTTGCGTGGCCCACATCGGCCCCGACGGCGCCGGCCACTACGTCAAGATGGTCCACAACGGCATCGAGTATGGCGACATGCAGATGATCTGCGAAGCCTACGACCTCATGCGCGGCCTCCTCGGTATGACCCCTGACGAAATCGGCACCACCTTCGAAGAATGGAACAAGGGCGACCTGAACTCCTTCCTCATCGAGATCACCGCCAAGGTGCTCAAGCAGAAGGATCCCGAGACCGGCGTCCCGCTGGTCGACGTCATCCTCGACACCGCCGGCCAGAAGGGCACGGGCAAGTGGACGAGCGCCAACGCCCTCGACATGGGTGTCGCCGCTCCGACCATCGCCGAAGCCGTCTTCGCCCGCTGCCTCTCCGCCGTGAAGGATGAGCGCGTCAAAGCCGCCAAGGTCCTCCGTGGCCCGAAGCGCGCGATGACCAATCCGGATCGCGCCAAAATCATCGAGCAGATTCGCGACGCCCTCTACTGCTCCAAAATCTGCTCCTACGCTCAGGGCTTCCAGCTCATGCGCGAGGCCCAGAACGAGTACAAGTGGAAGCTCAACTTCGGCGAGATCGCCCAGATCTGGCGCGGCGGTTGTATCATCCGCGCGAGCTTCCTCCAGAAGATCACCGAAGCCTTTGCCAAGAAGCGCTCGCTGGATAACCTCCTCCTCGATCCGTACTTCAAGAAGACGGTCAAAAAGGCGCAGAAGAACTGGCGCAAGGTCATCGCCCTCGCGGTGAAGCACGGCATCCCCGTGCCGACCCTCGGCTCGGCGCTCTCGTACTTCGACTCGTACCGCACCGAGAACCTCCCGCAGAACCTGCTCCAGGGTCAGCGCGACTACTTCGGCGCCCACACCTACGAGCGCAAGGACAAGCCCCGCGGCGAGTTCTTCCACATCGACTGGCCGGATCCCAAGCGCCCGCAAATCAAGGCCTAAGCGCCTTGATGGTAAAAGAAAAGGCGTCCGCAAGGACGCCCTTTTTCTTTGGCGCGTTACTTCGCGGACCAACCGCCGCCCGTGGCGGCGGCGAGGCG